>DPSW01000321.1 GCA_003527145.1 Clostridiaceae bacterium
TTAATTTGTTTTCAAATATCAATAAGGATGAACTTATTAAGATGGCGGAAAGCATCAATAAGGAAAAGTAAACAAAAGAAGTGATGTTCATTAATGACAATCCGGAAAGGGTGGGGTTTTTATGTTAAATAAAAGAAATAATCAATTGGAGACTGAAAGGCTTTATCTGCGCCATTTCAAAACTGAGGACATAGACAAGTATTTGAAGATTATGGGGCAGGATGAAGTGGGCCAATGGCTCCCGAGGGGGAGAGGCTATACAAAAGAAGAAGTTGAAAAGTCTATGGCTGGTATGTCAAAGCATTGGGAAGAAAAAGGTTACGGCATATGGGCTGTAATCGAAAAAGAAAGCGGTAGAATGATTGGGCATTGCGGACTTAATTTTGTGAAGCAAAATGATGAAGTAGAAGTGCTCTATGCTCTCGGTAAAGAATATTGGGGATTGGGTTATGCCACTGAAGCCGCCGGAGCGGCTTTGGACTTTGGTTTTGATGTGCTGGGGCTGGATAGGATAGTCGCCTTTGCCAAGACTGATAACACCGCTTCAAAAAAAGTTATAGAAAAAATCGGGCTGAAATATATAAAGGATATTGAAATATTTGGCATGACCTGTGCCTATTATGATATGAAGCGGGAATTATAGCTATTTCATCTCGATCAGATACTTCCAGTATTTCTTAGGCATAAAATTGGCCTGGAGCTTTGGATTTATCCTATCCTTTATAGTTATACTTTCAAAATACTGCTTCCAAAGCTCCTGATAAAACAGCTCCTTCTCGTGAAATTCTATCCCTCCATTTATTTCTATATCGCTCATAAACCATTTGGTCTTATCATAGAATACTCCATAGTTCCTCTTTATATCATGAATGACGAAGATCTGGTCGGCCATTCTCTCGGCAAAATGCTTTCCTAAGAGGCACGCAGTGTTGTATTGTGTCTCTATCGGTGCATAATAAATATTGTCCTGCAGGAGCCTGAACCTTATAATTCCCAACAGCAGATGCTTTTCCCTGTTTATTTTTGCAACCAGCTTGTTTATATTGCATACCCTGTCGTCGGACAGGTAGGAATCTACGATCTTTCCCACCTTAAATCCAAATCTTAGATACTCCAGTATGTAAATACCCGCATTTTCATGCTCTGATAAATAAGCATACATTATGTTGCCCAATGCATTTTTGGATATCTTTTTTACTATTGCATCGTGGACTTTTCTGGATTTTTCCATGTCAGTCTGTATATGATGCCTCCTTATCAGGAAATTATCTGTAAAGCTATTTAAAGGGACAATCTGCTCAGGGAAATCCTTTTCATAATATGCATCGTATATAGCTGTCAAAAGCCCATCAAAGGTGCCGTCATATATATAATAGAGCATCATAATTCACCAGTAATCCTTGATATATTTTCTTTAGCAGCCATAATCCCCGGGAAAAGGGTAAAGAAGGACAGCTGCTCCGAACTCTCATGGATCTTGATATTGTCTTCCGACAGTATATTTCTTCTTATTGATAGCGAATTGGTCGGAATGCTTTTTTGAGGAAAATACTTGCCCTTGCAGGTTATAAAATATTTTGNNTATTTTGCTCTCTTCAAAACTATACCTAGCTTTTTTAGGTCATCAAAGCCAAGGACAGAAACCCTTCTTGCCTGGAGGATGCGCTGAGCGGATTTCACTCCTATGCCGGGAACCCTTAGCAGCATAAAATAATCCGCTTTATTGACTTCTACAGGAAATTTATCCAGATTTCTCAGAGCCCAGTCACTTTTTGGATCCAGCAGCTCGTCAAAGTTGGGATTCCTTTCATTTAAAAGCTCGTCAGAATTAAAACCATAGAATCTCAGAAGCCAGTCTGCCTGATACAGTCTGTGTTCCCGCAGGAGCGGAGGCATGCTTATCGCAGGAAGGCTGGGGTGCTTGGAAACAGGGATATAAGCAGAGTAATACACTCTTTTGAGCTCATAGCTATGATAGAGAGATTCCGAAAGCTTCAAAATCTTTAAATCATTGTCCTTTGTGGCTCCAATGATCAATTGGGTGGATTGGCCTCCCGGCACGAATTTAGGGGCGCTTTTAAACCTTTGCTTTTCTTCCTGATTCTGAATTATCCCGGATTTAATGAGTCCCATAGGCTTTATTATGGACTCCTTGGTCTTCTGAGGGGCTAAAAGCCTAAGGCTTTCATTGGATGGAAGCTCAATATTGACGCTCATCCTGTCCGCATATTTTCCTGTCTCCTCTATAAGTGTATTGCTCGCTCCCGGTATAGCCTTTATATGAATATATCCGTTAAAATTCTCTTCTTCCCTCAGCTTCTTGACAGATTTTAAAAGCTGTTCCATGGTGTAGTCCGGGCTTTGGCATATCGCGGAGCTGAGGAAAAGTCCTTCTATGTAATTCCTTCTGTAAAAGTTGATGGTGAGGCTTGCCAGCTCATCGGGAGTAAAAGAAGCCCTGGGTATATCGTTTGAAGAACGATTGATGCAGTATTTGCAGTCATATATACAGGAGTTTGTAAACAACACTTTTAATAATGAAACGCACCTGCCGTCAGGAGTCCAACTGTGGCATATGCCAGCAGGAGCAGCATTTCCTATTCCGCCTTTTTTGTTTTTCCTGTCGCTGCCGCTGGATGAACAGGATACATCATATTTTGCAGAATCGGATAATATTTTAATTTTCTCTATAAGGTTCATAAAATACACCTCTATAGTCAGCTTTTACTATAATTTTAGCAAAGTTTTTCAGCTTATGCAAACATATGTTCGCATAAGCTGAGATTTTTTTTGCAGAGTTATCCTTTGGAGCTGTGTGGAACTTTTTTTTATTTATGATGTCTAAGTAGTGTAAAACATATTTAAAAAGGAGAAAATACATCATGAAATTTAAAAAAGTATTTGCAGGATTTTTATCCGTATCTATTCTATCGCTTTCAACAATTACAGCCTTTGCAGCTGGCCCGGAAGATTTAAGGATCATCAGTGACGCAGAACAGATCAAGGAAATTCTGCCTCAATCATATTTCAATTCTTTTACCGGAGTGGTCAAGAAAATAACCGATCGTGAAGGGGTCAAAGGCTCCAAGATGATCTATGTTATAAATGAAGAAGGGTTGGAAGCAAACATAATAGTATCTGATGATACATATATTGTAAACAATGCTGAAATTATGACAGGCGCAGTGATCACAGGGTTCTATGAAGCAAATGCGCCAATGATTATGATATATCCGGCCCAATATAATGCCAAAGTTGTTGCCGTTCAAAGCCAAGCTGAAAATGTTAAGGTCGATATGTTTGGCAAAGATTTGGTCAGCGCTGATAATACATTAAAATTAAATATTTCGGATGCTACAGAAATTATTTCACAAACAGGAAAAAGCTTTAAAGGTGATCTGGAAAACAGAAAGCTTGTTGTTTTATATGGCCCGTCTACAAGAAGCATCCCGGCACAAACAAATCCGATAAAGGTGATCGTATTAGATGATGCGGCGGATATGGACATCATTGTTGATAACAAGAAAATAGATGGCCCGCGGGCCTACACCAATGAACAGGGAACTATCATGGTCCCGCTCCGCGCAGCAGCTGAAGCGTTGGGCTTTGAAGTAGCCTGGGATGGCGAATCGAAAAGCATTATGGTTGGCAAAGGCATTTCACTAAAAATAGGCCAAGATAATTATATTTATATGAAAACCGCCCCCATTCAATTGGGAACTGCTCCGGAGGCATTTGAAGGAAGGACTTTTGTTCCGCTGAACTTCTTTAGAGAAGTGATGCGTATGAACAATGCATATGTGTTTGAAGGGCAAATTGTAATAGACAATGGAGAAAAAATGGAATAGATAGTAAAGCGGCTCCGCAAGGAGCCGTTTTATTATTGGAACTATTTCCTTTATTTGCCGTCAATAGTAAGTGAATGTTGATATAATAAAGTTATATAGATCAAACTGGTTAAGTATTGATTAAAAGGAGGTTGGCAAATGTTGAATGCTCAAAGGGCTGGAAGAAAGGCGCATAATTTAATTTGGTATGGAGCTGCTTTTGCCGTAATTGCTGCTATATTATGCTCTTATGTGTTTGCCGGTAACGTTAATTCGGATCATATAATTGCGAAGCCCAAATACCCCGAAAAAATAGGTTTTAATGAGTCTGAAGAAAAATATAAGCGGCGAGAAGAAATAGATGAAGAATTTATTGATAGTCTTAAGGAATTTTCTTTTAATTCTGCCTCAATAATTTTGAGAGAAGAAGATTCAAAAACAAACGCTTTATATTCTCCTATGAGCTTGTATATGGCCCTTGCAATGATGGCGGAAAGCGCCCAGGGAAGCACGCAGGAAGAAATCCTAAAAGCAGTAAACATGAATGATATGGATATGATAAGGGAGCAGACCGGAAAACTATTCCGCAAATTGTATTTTTATAATGAGATTGGAAGGTTGAATCTTGCAAATTCATTATGGCTCAATAAAGATATTGAATTCAATAAAAGCTTCTTGGGGAAAATGGCTGCAGATTATTATGCTCATTCTTTCAGTGTGGATTTTGATGATAAATATACATCAAGAAAAATCAGCGAATGGGTATCAGAGCATACAGGAGGAAAGCTTGGCACCGATCCCGATGATTTCCCAATAGATTCTGAACAGGTGATGACCCTTCTCAATACCGTATATTTTTATGATGAATGGGTGGACAGTTTCAATGCCGATAAAACCGCAAAAGACACTTTTCATCTTGAAGATGGAAGCACTATAAGCTGTGATTTCATGAATATGACTCGTGGCAGCCACAGATTTGTGGGAGCAGACGGTTATACTGCATCCGGCCTTTCTTTTAAAAATGGCGGCAGCATGGTGTTTATTCTGCCTGATGAAGGAATATCACCCATGGATATGGTATCAGATCCTAAGATACTGTCGGAGGCTGTCAACTCCTTATTTTCAGAGAAGCGTCAATTTGGGAAAGTCATATTCAAAATTCCTAAGTTCAAATATAAAGCAGAGCTTGACTTGAGGAAATCTGTAGAAAGCTTGGGCATTAAAAGCGCTTTTGAAGCCGGAACAGCAGATTTTACACCATTATCTGAAACAAAGCCCATATTTGTTTCGAAGATAAAACAATCAGCAGCAATCTCTATTGATGAAAAAGGCTGCGAAGCTACTGCATTTACTAAGATTGATTATGTGGGAGCAGCAAGGCCGGACGGCACAGCTGAGATGATCCTTGACAGGCCTTTTATATTCGCAATAACAGGAGCAGATGCATGCCCTTTGTTTATCGGGGTTATAAACAATCCGGCAGCATGAAGCAGAAAAATTTTGCTTGACCCATTGACTCATAGAGTTGTTTGTATTAGAATATTACAAATATGTTAATATTATATATGCGATGAAGAGAAGAGTAGCCGTCGATGACTTTAGCAGAGAGCTCCGGCTGGTGAAAAGGAGTAAAGAATAGACAGGTGAACATGGTCTCGGAGCATTCGNNACAGTGCCGGAGTATAATCAGAATTTATTATTCTGACGTACTTGTTGAGGCTGATGCCGTAAGTCATCAGCGAACCGGGGTGGTACCACGGAGTATAGTGCTCTCGTCCCCAGGATAATACCTGGGGGTGAGGGCTTTATTTATTTGTTCTTATATACATGATCAGACGACTTAAAAAATCAGGAGGTGTTTTTAATGGACATATTTATTGGAGGAGCCTGGCCTTATGCAAATGGATCGCTTCATATAGGCCATATTGCAGCTTTGCTGCCGGGTGACATTTTAGCGAGGTATTTCAGACTGAAAAAATATAACGTGTGCTATGTGTCAGGAAGCGATTGCCACGGCACGCCTATTCAGATCAGGGCAAGCAAGGAGGGTGTATCTCCTGAACAGATAGCAGACCGCTATCATAATGAATTTAAGGCTTGCTTTGAAAAACTAGGCTTTTCTTATGACTTGTACACCCAGACCAATGACCCTTATCACATTGATTTTGTCCAGGAGTTCTTTACGGATCTTTTGGAAAGTGGTTATATCTATAGTAAAACCATAGAACAAGCCTTTTGCGAAGAGTGCAATCGATTTCTCCCGGATAGATTTGTTATAGGCAAATGCCCCAACTGTGGAAGCAGTGCCAAGGGTGATCAATGTGACGCTTGTGGAGCTCTTTTAGACCCAGCCAATCTAAATGACAGAAGCTGCGGAATCTGTGGTGAAACCCCGATNNAATCATCTGAGCATTTCTTTTTGGCATTATCAAAGCTGGAGCAGTTCATTAATGACTATATCACCAATTCTTGCGGCTGGAGAGCCAATGCAATAGGGCTGTCAAAAAGATATGTTGATGAAGGCCTTAGAGACAGGGCTGTGACCAGGGATCTGGAATGGGGCATACCTGTCCCTGCAGAAGGATTCGAAANNGTATTAGGATATCTTTCGGCAAGCAAAAAATGGGCACAGGCCCGGGGTGTGAACTGGAAGTCCATATGGGCTGAAAAGTCTTTGCATTATTATGTACATGGTAAAGATAATATTCCTTTTCATACTGTCATACTTCCCGCATTGCTCAAGGCTCATGGCGGCTTTCACCTGCCGGATAGGATAATATCAAGCGAGTATGTAACGCTTGAAGGCAGAAAAATATCCACGAGCCAAAACTGGGCTGTATGGATACCATATCTTATTGAGCACTATGATCCGGACACTATTCGCTATTTCTTTATAGCTAATGGCCCTGAGACGAGAGATGCCGACTTTTCATGGAGGGAATTTATTAATAGCCATAATGGAGAGCTGCTCGGTGCATATGGTAATTTTGTTAATAGAAGCCTTGTTTTTATACAAAAATTTTTTGATGGTAAAGTGCCGCAGGGTCAATGCAATCCTGAAATAAGAGAAACGCTAAAAGGGCTATATGCGATTTCGGCAGATTTTATTGAGCAAGGCCATTTTAAAGATGCCATTGAAACAATATTCTCATTCATACGTTCTGCAAATAAATATTTTGATGAAGAACAGCCTTGGATTACGGTGAAAGAAAATAAAGAGAGATGCAAGGAAACACTTTACACATGTGTTCAGATCATTGCCAACCTATCAATGCTGCTGGAGCCGTTTCTGCCGATTTCATCATCTAAGCTCAACAGCATGCTTCAGATAGGAGATTTAGGCTGGAAATATACTGAAGTTTTATCCGGATTGAATTTAGGAGAAGTAAATATTCTTTTTGAGCGCATTGACAAGAATCAAATAGAAGAGGAAATAGAAAAAATGAACAATTAAAATCAAAAATAAAAATTGCAGGATAAGTTGCAATATGGGATAAAAATACATTGAATAAGCAAAAAGATTGTGATAAAATAAACATGCAATAAAAGATTTTGATTGTAATATGCTTCTGGATTTGATTATGCAGCAATAAAATAAAGCTTGGATATATAGCATTAATCCAATACTGCAGAGATATAGAAAGGGAATATTAATTTTAATACAATTTGATATGAAATGGATGATGACTTGTGGGAGAT
>DPSW01000261.1:0-5121 GCA_003527145.1 Clostridiaceae bacterium
GCATACCTGATATGATTTTTTTATGATACATATGAACAAATTGCCATGCTTGATTGAATTAAGAATACTCTTAATGATACTAACGCTGGTGCGTTGTATATGAAATTGTTATAAGAGGAGGAAAAAACAGTGAATTCATATGGTTTTATTGAAACAAAAGGCTTTGTAGGAAGCGTTGAGGCGGCTGACGCCATGGTGAAGGCAGCAAATGTTGAATTGGTGAGACAACTTGAAATCGGCGGAGGCTACGTTACCGTTATTATCAAGGGTGATGTAGGAGCCGTTAAGGCAGCAGTTGATGCCGGTGCAGAAGCAGCTCAAAGAGTTGGAGAGGTTGTATCAGTACATGTAATTCCAAGGCCAAACGAAGGATTGCTTGAGATGTTTTTACCTGAAGCAGAATAATCAACAATAGCTCTATACAATAAGAAAGGGGTATTATGAGGTGAAAAAGTTTTATACCGCACATGATGTAGATTTTTATGCTGCTAAGGGTGAGAGCATAATTGAGATGAACAGAGAAGATGTTATCACCTCTGTTGCCAAAGAGGCAGCGCTAAAAAAAGGGATAAGATTTGTATACAAAGATGAGAACAACTATGCAGGAAGTGTAGAATTTGTAGTGCAGCCAGAATTTGCACGTGTATCGACACAGCCTACGCCACAGACGGCTTTTGAGCATATAGCCGGCAAATCTGAAAGAAGGAGCTATCCGCAGGTCAAAGCACTTCCCTATAAGGGACTAATCAGTGAAGCAGAAGTTGAAAGATGGAGAGAAGAGTTCCCAATTCTTAAAAATGTAGCCCATCTGGGAAACTGTTCACAAAGTGCTCAATCAAAGAGGGTTTTAGCCTCTATAAACAGATATCTTGAAAACTGGGGCGGAGTAGGAATGGACTGGGATTCATGGTGCCAAGAGGTTGATCAGGCAAAGGCTGAGTTTGCTAAATTAATAAATGCTGATCCTGATGATATCGCAGTGGCTTCTTCTGTTTCAGACCTGGTAAGCTCAATTGCAAACTCCCTTGACTATACAGGAAAGAGAAAGAAAGTTGTTGTTACAGATGCAGAATTCCCGACTGTTGATCATATATGGCTTGCAAACCAGAGACATGGAGCCAAGGTTGATTTTGTGTCTGTAGATGAAAAACATCAGATCGATATAAGCGAATATGAAAGATACATCGATGAAAATACATTATTAACATCCATTACACAGGTTTATTACTTAAATGGGTTTAAACAAGACATTGCAAAGATTGCCGAAATAGCTCACAGAAAAGGTTCGCTTATTTTGGTTGACTCTTATCAGAGTTTAGGCACAGATCCTGTAGATGTTAAGGCAATGAATATTGATATCTTGGTTTCAGGTTGCCTCAAATATTTATTTGGTATTCCGGGAATAGCCTTTATGTATATAAATAAAAAGCTTATTCAGGATTTAAAGCCTTCTGTGACAGGTTGGTTCGGACAAGCAAATCCATTTCTATTTCAGACAAGATACTTGGATTGGGCAAATAAAGCAAGCCGTTTCGATACGGGAACGCCACCTGTGCTTAATGCTTATGCTGTTAGAGCAGGCCTTGAAATCATTAATGAGGTTAATCCGGCAAGAATCAAAGATAGAATTGATATGCTCAGTGCTTATGCGCTAAACGGAGTTCTTGAAAGAGGGCTTACAACATTAAGTCCATTTGATGTAAGCGCGAAGGGCAGCACGACGGCTGTTGTCTGCGGACATAAGGTTGATTCGCATACCATGGAAGGTCTTTTGAGAAAGAAAAACGTTATTGGTTCAGGCCGGGGAGATGTAATCAGAATAGCACCTCACTTTTATACAAAACCAGAAGAAATTGACTATGCTTTAGATTGCATCAAGAGCATTCTGGATGGGAAGTAGGTGTTAGTATGTATATCTGTAAAGTTCAAGGTAAATTTGTTTCCACCATTAAGAATAAAGCTTTGATAGGCTATAGTATGGTAACTTTACAAAGACTAAATAAATCCGGAAATTTTACGGGCGAATTTATGGTGGCGGTTGATACTATAGGCTGCAGTGTGGGGGAAGTTGTTTTGGTAGCAACAGGCTCCGGTGCAAGAGCCGCGTTGGGTGACACTAATTCACCTGTGGATTTGGCGATTATAGGGATAGTCGATTCGTGTGATTTTATTAAACAGAGGGAGGAAATATGATATGAAATCAAAGGGATTTATTGAAACTAAAGGTTTGGTTGCAGCTATTGAGGCAGCAGATGCTATGGTTAAAGCAGCTAATGTTGAAATAATAGGGAAAAAGCTAATCGGAGGCGGACTTGTAACAGTAATAATCGAGGGTGATGTTGGGGCCGTTAAGGCCGCTGTTGATGCCGGTGCCGCTGCAGCTCAAAAGGTAGGAGAGCTTATAAGCGTTCATGTAATTGCAAGGCCAAACCCTGAAACAGAAGACTTTCTTAAATAATTAATTTTCGGCGGGATTATTGCGCTGTAGGAGAGGATTAGGCTATGAAAGAAAAATTAGATCTTAGAACCTTTATAATTGTTGATAATATGCAGCCACAGTATGCCGCTATTACAGGAACTGTTGCAAAGGGCGATATACCCTTGGCAGGCATGAGTGAACTATATATAGAATTAGCCCCTGGAAGCGGAGTTTACAATCTCCTTAATATAGCATTAAAGCAGACAAATGCCAAACCAGGCTTTCAGATAGTAGAAAGAGAATACGGTGAAATTGAACTTCACTCCTATTCGCCTGAGGATATAAAGCAGGCAGGACAGGCAATTCTTGATGCCTGCGGACTTGATATGACAGACAGAATAAAGCCAAGAGTTGTTTCCGAGCAGATTATTTCAAATACAGACCCTTACCAGGCTCAGCTTATCAATCGTGACGGACGATTAGGATCAATACTTGTTCCGGGGGAAAGTCTTTTTATAATGGAGGTTGAACCTGCAGCATATATTTCCATTGCTGTAAATGAGGCAGAGAAAAATGCTCAGGTTAAGGTTGTTACCTTCGATCCGGTAGGACGTTTCGGAAGGATGTATATTTCGGGCTCGGAGTCTGAGGTCAGAGCAGCGAGAGAAGCTGCGCTTGCTGCAATAGAAAATGTAGAAGGCAGGCAATAACCTATGGAACGCGACATTTTTGCATCATACATAAAAAGCTTGGCAAGGATTAACAGCAGTGAAGAGGAAGTAAAAACATATTCTTCACAGCCTGTGTCTTTGATACAGGATAAAGAATCTATAAACATTCTAAAAGAAATAAGTTCAAAACTAGACAAGCTTGACAAATTAGCTATATCCCAGCCTGTAGGAGCAGCACCTATAGCTGCGTCACAGCAGCATAGCATATCTTACAGCTCGGTTAATGTTGATATTGCAATTATTAATGGTATGGTTGTCCTGCCGGACAACGGAGTTTTTGCTATGAATGTTTATATTAAGGATGGAAAAATCCATTCTATTGGAAGCGGCAATTCAATAACAGCGGCAAAAACAATTGATGCTGCGGGAAAGTATGTAATGCCGGGAATAATTGACCCTCATGTTCATCTGGGGCTTTTTGCTCCTTTTGAAACAGAAATTGTAACAGAAACAAAATCAGCTCTTATGGGTGGTATAACAACAATAGGCTGTTATTTTGGAGGAGAGAAATCACATTTCACATCCTTTCCCCAAATAATGGAGGATATTCAGAGGCTTTCCCATATAGATATTATCCCTCATCTGGTTATTTCAAATCATGAGCAAAAAAGTGAAATTCCCGATTATGTAAATCATCTGGGAATAACATCCTTTAAGATTTACATGAACGGTATTCCGGGACTTATCCCGGATATGGATGACGGATTTATACTTGATGTTTTTGATGAAATCAAAAAGAGCGGTAAGGACTGTATGCTTTGTGCCCATGCTGAAAATCGTTACATTGTAAGACGTGCCAACGCTAATACAAGGGAGGAAAAGGGTGAAAACGCTACAGTTTTTGACTGGGCGGATACCCATCCGGACATGGCCGAAGAGGAAGCTGTAATCAGGCTTTCATATCTGGCTGAAAAGAGCAGAGTTCCTGTTTATTTGGTGCATATGTCATCTAAGGCTGCTATCAACAGATTAAGAGACATCAAGCCCAAAAACAAATATGTTAATGTTGAGACAACAAGTCCATACCTTTCAATTGCAAAGCAGCATATTACAGGAAATGAGTTCAAAATGGAGCCGCCTTTCAGAGACGCTGAGGACATGGAAGAGCTTTGGAAGGCTTTAGAAGACGGCATTGTTGATACTATAGGAACAGACAATGTAACCCAGACAAGAACTGAAAAGAATAATGATGCATCTATGTGGGAGGCTGTCCCCGGTTATCCCGCACTGGAAACTCATCTGCCGTCAGTGCTAAATGAGGGCTTTGTAAAAAGAGGAATACCTGTTGAAAAGGTTATTGCTCATATGACAAAGAAGCCTGCAGAGACTTTCGGAGTATATCCAAGGAAGGGAACAATACTTCCGGGAAGCGATGCAGACGTAATAATAGTTGATATGAATATGGCGAAAGAGGTCAAAGCAGGACAATTGAATTCACGCTCAGACTTCTCAATTTTTGAGGGAAGAAGATTGCAGGGATGGCCTGTCACAACAATTAAAGACGGCAAAGTAGTTGTTGAAAATGGTGTCTTTGCTGCAAATATTTCCACAGGAAAGTGCCTTATGAGATAAGCCAAGGGATTAAAAGGAGGTAATGACTTTGAAGGAAATAAGAATACACGGCAGGGGAGGAATGGGTTCCGTTAAAGCCGCTGAAGCGCTGGTATATGCCGCTGTTATGGATGGTAAATATGGAAATTCCATTCCTTTTTTCGGGTTTGAAAGGCAGGGTGCTCCTGTTACTGCTTTCGTAAGAATCAGCTCAGACCCTATAAGACCAAAGAACAGAGTTTATAACCCTGATATAGTAATAGTTCTTGACCCTACTATCATGAATGCTGTTGATGTCTTTGAGGGGATCAAGGAGAACGGTACGCTGGTATTGAACACAACACATAAGCCTGAGGACTTAAAACTGCCTAAAAACGTTAACAAAGTCTCATTTGTAGATGCTACGGCAATCGCTTTGCA
>DPSW01000261.1:5133-6841 GCA_003527145.1 Clostridiaceae bacterium
AACAGGACTTGTTTCAATTGATGAGATTGCCAAAAAGGTTGAGGAGCTTTGGGGGCACAAGAACAAAGAAGCTTTATACAAGGGCTATGACGAAGTCAAGGTTACAGAACTTTAATTAAGGGGAGAGAAAAATGCAGTTTAAAAGTAAATATATAGTTCCCATAGGAGCAGAAGGAATTCATGTTTTAAATACAGGTGACTGGAGAACACAGCGACCGGTTATGAATTATGACAAATGTATAAAATGCGGTATGTGCTTCTTATACTGCCCTGTTAACTCGATCAATAAAACTAATGGGAAGTTTGTAATTTCATATGATTATTGCAAGGGCTGCGGCATATGTGCCCATGAATGTCCTAAAAAGGCAATTGACATGGTACCGGAGGAGGGAAAATAAATGCAGAAATTAGACGTTTTAAATGGCAATAAGGCTGCTGCCATTGGGGCATCGCTTGCAAGACCCGGAGTTATTGCAGCTTATCCTATTACACCGCAGACACCTGTCGTTGAATACTTGACAGAGTTTGCTGCAAACGGTGAAATCGATGCGGCTATGAGTGAAGTTGAATCAGAGCTTTCAGCTATGAGCGTAGTTACGGGAGCATCACTTGCAGGCTCAAGAACATTTACGGCTACTGCTTCTCAAGGTCTTGCCCTTATGTATGAGCCGTATTTCAGAGCCTCTACATTAAGACTTCCTATAGTTATGGCGATAGTTAACAGAGAAATGATTTCTCCTCAGAGTGTCTGGGGCGGACAGCAGGATTCTATGAGTGTAAGAGATGCAGGCTGGCTTCAGGTTTATGCTGAGGATAACCAGGAAATCCTTGACCTTATTGTTCAGGCATTTAAGATTGCCGAGGATAAGAGAGTCCTTCTTCCCATAAATATATGCTTTGACGGTTTTTATCTTTCGCATATGACAGAAAAGGTTTTTATTCCTGAGCAAGAGAAGGTTGATGGATTTTTAGGCACATATAAGCCTGAGCATATTTTACTTGATCCTGAAAGGCCTATGGCTGTCGATCCTCTTACAAACGGTGATCTTTTAATGGAATACAGATATAAACATTTAAAGGCACAGCAAAATGCCCTTAAGGTTATTGATGAGGTTGATAGAGCATATGGAGAATTGTTCGGGAGAACATATGGCGGAGCAATTGAAGAATATAGAATGGAGGACGCCGAATACGCTATCGTAACAACAGGCTCTATGTCAGGTGCAGCTAAAGAGGCTGTTGACCTCAAGCGAGCAGAGGGCATCAAGGCAGGCCTTGTAAGGATGAGAATGATAAGGCCATTCCCTAAAGCCAGAGTTTGCAAGGCATTGGCNNGATGGGATACAGGTATTGTGTATCAGGAGATTAAATCAGCTCTTTATGAGGGTGACAATCATGTTCCTTCCGTTCCTATTATCGGAGGACTTGGAGGAGAGGACATCTCCATTAAAATGATGCTGGATACAATCGATGCTATTGTTAGAGCAGCAGAAGAGAAAAAGAATAGGGAAACTATCTGGCTGATGGTATAAGAGGGGTAGGNNCGCAATGGAGGATATGGTTTCACCGGGTATATCTGCCTGTGTAGGATGTAATGTTGAGTTAACATTAAGAACATGTATGAAGGTTTTGGGGCCAAACACAATTTATGCTGTACCGCCGGGATGTATGGGCGGCGTTGGTGTTGTAGGCTGGGATAAGGAATCAG
>DPSW01000261.1:6867-7019 GCA_003527145.1 Clostridiaceae bacterium
GCTTCTATGCTTACAGGAATTAAAATGCATTATGAAAGGATTGGCAGAAAGGTTAATGTTGTTGCTTTCGCTGGTGATGGCGCAACAACTGATGCGGGTATGCAGTGCCTTTCAGGTGCGGCGGAAAGAGGAGATAAACTAATTTATATATG
>DPSW01000035.1:0-7349 GCA_003527145.1 Clostridiaceae bacterium
CATGAGAAAATCTTCGAAATGTATAAATTTAGGACTATGACAGACGAAAGAGGAAATAACGGGGAGCTATTACCTGATAATATTCGACTTACTATGTTCGGGAAAGTATTGCGTTCCACATCCTTAGATGAACTCCCGGAACTGTTTAATATTTTGAAGGGCGATATGAGTATTGTGGGGCNNTATTAGTTGAGTATCTACCGCTGTATAATGAAAAACAAAGACGCAGACATGATGTGCGGCCAGGCCTCACAGGCTATGCGCAAATCCATGGTCGAAATGCTATTAGCTGGGAAGAAAAGTTTAGCTTTGATGTGGAATATGCGAAAAAGATAACTCTTGTTGGTGATTTAAAGATAATATTTAAAACTGTACTCATGGTATTTAAAAGAGAAGGTATAAATTCGCAGAATGCTGCAACTATGGAAGTATTTAAGGGATCTAGGAATTGAAATATATATAAATACTTGTCCTCTAAAACCAGATTTTAATGGATTTTAGTAAGAAAAAAATAATAACTGGGGAGGCAAGTGTAATATATGAAAAAAATACTTATAATTGGTGCTGGCGGTCATGGCAGAGTAACCGCAGATATTGCACAAAGTATGAAACAATGGACAGAAATAGCATTTCTCGATGACGATGAAAGTATTAAATGTACAATGGGCTTTGATATTATTGGAAGAGCAAGTGAAGCATTGAGCCTACTTGGAGATTATGAGATATTTGTCGCTATAGGTAACAATAATGTCAGAGCACGAATGTATAATCAGCTTAAAAAAGCGGGCGCAATTATTCCGATACTAATTCATCCCAGTACAACTATCGGTCTTCAAGTTACTATTAAACAGGGTACGGTTATTATGCCCGGCGCTGTCATTAACTGCGGTAGTACGATAGGAGAGGGTTGTATTATAAACACAGCAGCTACTATTGATCATGATTGTAATGTTGGTGATTACGTACATATTTCCCCCGGGGTCCATATTGCTGGTACAGTAAATATTGGTCAGAAAACTTGGATAGGGATCGGGGCCATAGTTTCAAATAATCTATGCATCACTGACAGTTCCACTATAGGAGCGGGCTCTGTCGTAATTAACGACATTAAAGAGAATGGTACGTGCGTCGGAGTTCCGGCTAAGAGGATAAAATAAAATCAAGGTGATAGGCGATGAATGTTCTTTTTATGACGATTGCATACCCAAACTACGGGGCGAATAATCTTTTTTCTGATTTAATGCACGAGTTCGCATGCAATGGACATGAAGTATATATTGCTTGCTCAAACGAAAGGCGTCATGGTAAACCAACTTCTTTAAACATGGAAGAAGGAAAACATGTTTTGCGAATCAGGACAGGAAACCTTACAGGAAATGTGAATCTGATAGAAAAGGGCTTTACAACCCTTACTTTAGAGCGGATATTTATTAAAGCAATAGAACAACACTTTTCAGGTATTAAATTTGACCTAATCTTGTATTCAACTCCACCTATTACACTAGTACGAGCTGTTGAATATTTTAAGCAAAGAGATAATGCCATAACATATTTGTTATTGAAAGATATATTCCCGCAAAATGCGGTAGACCTTGGCTTAATTAAAAACGGAAGCCTGCTGCACCGATATTTTAGAAAAAAAGAAAAGAAGCTATACAGGATATCAGATCATATCGGCTGTATGTCTCCGGCAAATGTAAATTTTGTACAACAGCATAATCCAGAGATTGCAAAAGACAAAGTAGAGGTTTGTCCTAATAGTATAAATCCGATACACATAACTAAAGCAAAGAAAGAAATTAGAGATAGATATAAAATTCCTAGTAGTAGTACAGTTTTTATTTATGGCGGCAATCTGGGTAAGCCTCAAGGAATTGAATTTATTATTGAGTGCCTTCAAAACAATATCAACATGAAGGACAAATTTTTTATAGTTTGTGGAACAGGTACAGAATTCATTAAACTTGAGAACTTTATCAAAAAAAGTCAACCAAACAATTGTTTGTTAATTAATGGCCTCCCTAAGGAAGAGTACGATGAATTGGTATCTGCCTGTGATGTAGGCCTAATATTTTTGGATTATCGCTTTACTATACCTAATATACCATCCCGGCTTCTTTCCTATATGGAAGCAGCATTACCGGTACTAGCCGCGACTGACACCAATACCGATATAGGTCAGATTATCGAAGGGGGAAACTTTGGTTTTTGGTGTGAGAGCACAGATGTCGAGGCATTTAATAGTAAATCAAGTCTTTTATGCAATAAAAATTTACGAGAACAACTAGGTGCAAACGCTAGAAAGTATTTAGAAGACAACTATAGAGCGGAGCACTCTTATAATATAATTATCAATCATTTTAAGAAGAGGTTTAAAAACTATGTTTAGAAATAAAAAAATACTAATAACCGGCGGCACAGGATCTTTTGGCAATGCTGTTATGAAGAGATTTTTACATACGGACGTTAATGAAATTCGTATCTTTTCAAGAGATGAAAAAAAGCAAGACGACATGAGAAAGCTATATAAAAATGATAAACTGAAGTTTTATATTGGTGATGTACGCGATTTAGCAAGCGTTAAAAGTGCAATGCATGGAGTTGATTATATATTTCACGCTGCGGCACTAAAACAAGTGCCTTCTTGCGAATTTTTTCCTTTAGAAGCTGTCAAGACAAATATTATTGGAACAGATAATGTTCTTACTGCAGCTATCGAGTTTGAAGTGAAAAAGGTTATTTGTTTATCAACTGATAAGGCTGCCTATCCCATAAATGCCATGGGTATTTCAAAGGCAATGATGGAGAAAGTGTTTGTTGCAAAATCGAAACTGGTTGATCCCGATAAAACAACAATCTGTGGGACACGATACGGCAACGTAATGGCATCCCGTGGCTCAGTAATACCTTTGTTTATTGAACAAATAAAGAGTGGACAACCTTTAACAATAACAGACCCCACAATGACTAGATTTTTGATGAGTCTTGAAGAAGCCGTGGAGCTTGTAATTTTTGCGTTTCGAAGCGCGGAAGCAGGTGATATCATGGTTCAGAAATCGCCTGCTTCAACCATCGGGGATCTAGCCCAAGCTATTAAAGAAATATTTAATGCAGACAACGAGATAAAGATCATTGGAACCCGACATGGAGAAAAACTTTATGAAACCCTTCTGACCAGAGAGGAGCATGTCGTTGCTCAAGATTTAGGCGAATATTATAGAGTGCCGGCAGATAAACGGGATCTTAATTATGATAAATATTTTGTTGACGGTAACCAAGAACTTTCACATGAAGCAGAGTATAATTCACATAACACAATGAGACTTGATATCCAACAAATCAAAGACAAACTTCTGGCGCTAGATTATGTACAGAACGAATTAAAAAGCTGGGGTAAGTGATGAAAAAAATATTAGTGACTGGCTCTGAAGGCTTCATCGGCAAAAACCTAATCGCTGAGCTAAGAAACAGAGGGTATTCTTATATTTTTGAATTCGATAGAGATACGAATAGAGCTTTGCTAGACAGGTATACCAAGGAATGTGATTTTGTTTTTCATTTGGCGGGTGTTAACAGGCCTCAGAATGAGAAGGAATTTATGGACGGTAATTTTGGGTTTACGTCCGAACTATTGGATTTACTTATATATCATGATAATAAGGCCCCTGTACTTATAACATCTTCTATACACTCTGACCGTGATAATCCATACGGCAAGAGCAAAAAAGCCGGAGAAGAGTTATTACTCCGGTACGGCAAGGAAAGAGGCGTAAGGGTTTTTGTTTACAGACTTCATAATGTATTCGGCAAATGGAGCAGGCCTAACTATAATACGGTAGTTGCGACGTTTTGCCATAACATAGCTAGAGACATGGAGATTAAGGTAAATGATCCGGAAACAAGGCTTACCCTTTGCTATATCGATGATGTGCTAGAAGAGTTTATTAGAGCTATGAAAGGAAACCCTACTTGCGATGCTAACTACTGCATCGTTCCAGTAGTTCATAACATAAAACTTGGGGAATTGGCCCAGACAATAAAGCAATTTCGAAATAGCCGAAAAGACTTAAGTGTCCCCAATATGAATGATGAATTAACTAAAAAACTATACAGTACTTATTTGAGTTTTCTGCCGCCAAATGACTTTTCGTATGATCTTAAAATGAATATAGATACTAGAGGATCTTTTACTGAATTTTTAAGAATGGCTGATAAAGGACAGATATCGATAAACGTATCAAAACCTGGAATAACAAAAGGGAACCATTGGCATCATACGAAAAATGAGAAATTTCTAGTGGTAAGCGGAAAAGGTCTGATAAAATTTAGAAATGTTGAAAGCCAGGAAATAATTCAATATGAGGTATGCGGAGAAAAGCTACAGGTAATTGACATACCTACAGGATATACTCATTCCATAACAAATATTGGTGAAACTGATCTTGTAACAGTTATGTGGGCCAATGAACTTTTTAATCCTGAAAGGTCAGATACGTACTTTCTGGAGGTATAATTTATGNNCTTAAGGTTATGACGGTAGTTGGCACCAGACCTGAAATCATACGACTTTCTGCCGTGATAAATAAACTGGAAGAATCCGATGCGATAGAACACATTCTTGTTCACACCGGACAAAATTATGATTACGAGTTAAATGAAGTTTTTTTTAATGATTTTAACCTAAGAAAGCCGGACTATTTCTTGAATGCTGCTACTGAAACAGCCATTAAGACCATAGGAAACATTATAATACAAATCGATACCGTTTTAGAGGAAGTAAAGCCGGATGCTTTTTTAGTACTTGGAGACACAAACAGCTGTTTATGTGCGATTGCCGCCAAGCGCAGACATATACCAATATTTCATATGGAAGCAGGCAACAGGTGCTTCGATCAAAGAGTTCCTGAGGAGACTAACAGAAAAGTCGTTGATCACATTTCGGATATAAATTTGACTTACAGTGATATCGCTCGAGAATATTTGCTGCGCGAAGGATATCCAGCTGACCGAGTGATTAAAACTGGCAGTCCGATGCTCGAAGTGATTTCTTCCCAAAAAGCGCATATTGAAAAGTCTGACGTACTCGACAAACTAAATCTAACATCAGGGAAGTATTTTGTGGTTTCGGCTCACAGAGAAGAAAATATTAACTCTGAACGAAATTTTTCTGATCTAATTGAAAGCTTAAATTCAGTTGCAGCTAGGTACCAGCTTCCAATAATTGTTAGCACACATCCCAGAACCAGAAAAATGATTAACCAAAAAGAGATACAGTTTGATCCTTTAATATCACTTATGAAGCCTTTAGGATTCAATGATTATATAAAGCTTCAAATGAATGCAAAAGCGGTTCTTAGCGATAGCGGCACAATAAGTGAAGAGGCATCCATTATCGGTTTTAAAGCTCTAAATATCAGGGAAGCCCACGAAAGGCCGGAAGCAATGGAAGAAGCGGCTGTTATGATGGTCGGTTTAAAAAAGGAAAGAATATTGCAAGGCTTGGCTGTACTAGAAACTCAACAGCCTGATACCCTTAGAACAGTAACTGATTATAGCATGGATAATGTATCTGATAAGGTACTTAGGATAATAATCTCATATACTAATTATGTTAAAAGAGTAGTGTGGGGAATATCTTTGTAATGGGCAACAATGTAACTAAAAACAAATATCCGAGAATATTGGTCATTAGTAATAATTGCTTTAGTACCGTAACTAATAACGGAAAAACACTAGCATCTTTTTTCGATGAGTATCCCTCTGAAAATATTGCCCAGTTATATTTTAATCAGGAAATACCGAGTGTTGTTAAGTGCAGTAATTATTATAGAGTTACCGATAAAGATATACTAAGTTCCATTTTCAAAAAGAATAATATATGTGGAAAAAGAGTTTGTCCGCAACGTTCTATAATGGCTAAACAATCACCCTCAACGGCGGCCTTGTTAATAGATAGGATAAAAAAGTACAGTTTTGCCAGGGTGATAAGGGAATTCCTGTGGAAAAGCAATAAGTGGAATAATGATTCACTTAACCAATGGTTATCTCAGTTCTCGCCGGAGATTATTTTTTTCTGTGCTGGAGACAGTGGGTTTGCGTATGATATTACGAAATATATACAAGAGAAACATAATACGAAACTGGTTGTTTATATAACAGATGACTATGTTTTGCCGAGAAACTCGGCTTCTTTACTATGGCGGCTTAGAAGAAACTATATTCTGACCCAAATGCGGAATTGCATTGTCCGCNNATGAATATAAAAGGTTATTCGGAAAAGACAGTATTATCGCTGTAAATATGACAGAGTCGATGAAGGATGATAATATAATCACTGAAGAATCAAATGTTTTTACGCTTGTATATGCAGGCGGACTTCATTTCGAAAGATATAAGACACTAAATATGCTGGCAAAGGCGATACAACAATATAATCAGGATGTTGGTATTACACGAAAAGCATACCTCAAAATATACTCTACCCAGACACCTAATTCTAAAGAATTGAGCTATTTAAATGTTGATAATGCAAGCCAATTCTGTGGCCCGTTAAATAATTGCGAATTAAAAGCAATGTTGAACACCTGTGATATTCCTGTACATGTCGAGGCTTTTGATAATAAAAGCATTGAATGTACCCGTCTTTCTATTTCAACTAAAATTCCAGAATATTTATCACTGGGTAAACCCATTCTTGCAATAGGGCCTAAGCAAGTAGCTTCAATAGAATATTTGAGTGGTTGTGCTTTTTGTATAACAGATAAAAATAGCATATTTTCCAGCTTAAGAATATTACTTACAAAAATTCAACTACGCGAGGAACTATCAAAAAAGGCGTTGCTACAATATTCTACTCATCATAATAAAGAAAGTGGTTTAAATAATTTATTAACAAGTATATTAAATATACATTCAAATGGAAAGGAACAGATATATGAGTAGTTTAATAAGTATCATTGTTCCTATATATAATGCGGAAAGATACTTAGTGGGATGTATTGAATCAATATTAGCTCAGACTTATAAAAACATACAGGTAATATTAGTTAACGATGGTTCTACAGACAATTCGCTTAAAATATGTAATCTCTATAAGTCATTAGACAGTAGAGTAATTGTTATAGATAAACTAAACGAGGGTGTTTCTGCGACCAGAAATCTAGGATTGCAAGTAGCAAAAGGAGATTATATTGGCTTTGTAGATAGCGATGATCATATAGAAAAGAATATGTATGAGGTATTATTAAATAAAATAAAACGTGATCGATCAGACCTTTGCGCAATGAGTTCATATACTATAAATAATTATACCGGAAATAGTAATTTAGTATCTAATATTGAAGCTCTAG
>DPSW01000035.1:7408-8418 GCA_003527145.1 Clostridiaceae bacterium
ACAGAATCTTGTGTCGGGCCAATACAATATCAATAATTAATGAAAAACTATATAATTACAGAATTAATGAAAATAGTATAAATAGCCAAACTATTAATGACAAACGAATTACATGTTTAGGAATTTATAATCTTATAATTAATGACTTACATAAAAAAAAGAATTTAATTAAATACGCGACATACTCGAGAGCTCATTTTTTAATATCGGTAATAGTATGTTTATTAAAATCAAAAGATATTGATTACAAATATTATAAAATTGTTAATGATAATGCAAGAGAAATGGTTTTTAACATTTTGTTTTCTAATATTGTTCCGATTAAATTTAAACTAACAATACTTTTGTGTGCAATAAATACGTATTTGTTTTGTAAATGTGTGAAAAAAATGAGTAAAAGAGTGTGATAAGTTGAATATAAAAAAAATTGTTGAATTTTTTTATATAATTTATACCGTTTATATATTAATGGTTATCAATACAACAAATATGAATCTATCAAACACTTTTTTTGCAATTGCTATTATGTGGATTAATTACTTTTTGTTTGCTTTAGGATATAGTATTAAATTAAATAAAAATATCAATATCAAAGTATCTAGTTCTTGGATATTAGCAAGGGGCAAGTTAATTCTTTTTGCTATTGCCTTGACTTCCGTAATTTTTTCCTTATATTCCGTTAATTATTATACTGGTCAGACTCCAATAAGTGTTATGATGAGTGCATTTAGCAATACTTCTTTATATAATGAGTATCAATCTTATTTTATTGAACAACAATTAAACGAATTTTCAGTAGAGAAAATCCCTTTTATTTTTATGCTTTTTTTTATTAAAGTAATATTTTATTATACTTATATTGCTTTTTTCCTAGAAAAAGAAGAAAAAACTAGTTGGTTCGAAAAGCTATATTTGGGATTAATAACAATTTCTTACCTATACTTTGGAATAGCGCGAGGAACAAATTTTGAATTTTTCGAGCTTCTAATATTGGTTATTTTCATTTATTT
>DPSW01000004.1:0-8930 GCA_003527145.1 Clostridiaceae bacterium
TATAGTAGCTGATATTTTTGTTATCCGAAAATCTTGCAAACTGCTCCGCCTTTTCAATGTTTAATTGATAGCTTTCATTATCACCCTTGATAAAGTATAAGGCGGCGGTAAGCCTGTGTATTTCATCTGCCTTGTAATAAACACCTGTGGTTTTTGAAATATCTAATGCGCTTTTTAAGTATTCAAGGGATTTATCAAAATCCCCCTTTGCAGAGTGGAATACTGCCAGATCATTCGACAACTCTATTTCAAAATGGGTATCTCTATTGGGAGACTTATCATAGATGCCCTTTGCCTTTTCATATATCTCTATGCAATTCTCATAATCAAAGCTTCTCCATGATTTTAATGCAGTATCAATATAAGCTTTTGCTGCTTCCGTATAATTATTGCTTTCCAAATATATCTCATAGGCTTCTGTTAGAAATCTTTCCCCTTCATCCAGGCGGTCTACTCTCTGCATGCATTGTCCTTTGCGGTAGGCTATATCACCCAGCAGCTTGCTGTTCAAATTGCTCTTAGCCTCAAGAGCTTCGAGACGGCTTAAGGCCTCCCTGAATTTATCATCCTTTATAAGGCCATCGATATTTTTCAGCTCCGTTACTATTTCATCTGCATGGTCACTGCAATTCATACATATGCCGCTTATGCCGTCTTCTAAAAAATAGGCTGCGGACTTATTTAATTTTTTTGCAATAAACTGCAGATTTTTCATAGAAGGCATAGCCTGTCCGTTTTCTATCTGGCTGATCATGCTTTTTGTCATTTCAGGTTCAGCCAGCTGGGATTGCGTCATTTTTAGTTCTTTTCTCAAAGCTTTTATTTTACTTCCTAAGCTGGAGTCCATAATATCACTCGCTTTAAATGTTATAGTTTAATTATATTATATTATTTCCCTGGCTGCAATAAATAAAACCCTATAAAAAGCTAACAAAAGTTAAATATTATTAAACATATTTATTGACTTTTGAATATGATTAACATATTATATATTTAAAGTTAAATATTATTGGATTTTGGAGGGCTTGATAATGGAATCCTTGGATACTCAGACCAATATAGCCAAGCAGGTTATAGAGAAGAATGAAAAGAAGAACATCAATCTATTTCTATGGGGAAAATTTGTATCCTTGGTAGGCACCTATATGTACAGTTTTGCTATGTCGCTTTACATACTGAAGCAAACCGGTTCGGGAACCACTTTTGCATTGAATCTTCTTTTGAGTGCGCTGCCTCGAGTCATTCTGGGGCCGATTGCGGGTGTTCTGGCGGACAGGATGGATAGAAGGAAAATGGTTGTCGGCATGGATATGCTGAGCGGCATTACCGTATTGACCCTTCTGCCGTTGTCCTCACTATACGGCTTGAGAATCCCGTTCATTTATGCTAATACCTTATTATTATCCATAATCAATACATTCTTTGCCGTTACCATAAGCGCATCCTTGCCCAGCTTGGTGAGAAAAGAAAGCTTAATGAAAATAAACTCCTATAATCAGGCGGCAGAGTCTGTAAGCTCCATTGTTTCACCGGTGCTGGGGGGAGTGCTTTATCATATTCTCCCCATCAAGCTTTTTATTGCGCTGAACGGCATTTCCTTCATACTATCTGCTATCTCAGAAATGTTTATTGATTTTAATTTTTCCAAGGAAGAGGCTGAAGAAAAAAATACAGGCAAGCTGAACATAAAAGGTGTTATCGATGATATGAAAACAGGCTTTTCATTTCTGAGAGAGCAGAAGCCATTATTTTCGCTTTTTAAGTTTGCCATCCTCATCAATTTTTTTGTCACTCCCTGCATGAGTGTTACATTGCCATTTATAATAAATAATACTCTTTCCTTGAGCGAAATCTATTTCGGGATTATTGAAGGCTCCTTTTCGGTGGGTGCATTGATCTCTTCCCTTATAATAGCCAGACTGCCTGAACGGGAGAAAAAACTTCCTGCCCTGCTGATGGGCCTGGGGTTTGCCGGTGCCTTACAGCTGCTAATGGCTTTGCCTGTACTGAGCCCCGGGAAATTGTTTTCGGACAATGTTTATGCGGCTTATTATATGTTCATGATGTTTGGACTCAGCATATCCTTAATGATTGTCAATATACCCATTATGGTACTTATTCAAAGGCTTACACCGGACCATATGATGGGAAGGATGATGTCCTTGACCCAAACCATAGCCTCTGCAGTAATGCCCTTAGGGCTGATAATAATGGGGATGATTGTTGATTTGATGCCGGTCTATGTATCTTTACTTGCTTCCGGATTCATATTGTTTTTAACAGTATTAATGATGAAAAGAAGCACAGCTATGAGCGAACTGTAACGTATACCAAATAATCGGATTGTGCTATAATTATAAAAATATCTGTTATAACTTTTTCGGAGGTGGAAAGCATGCTCTACATAAGAAATGAAAGCACAAACCCCTACTTTAATCTGGCTATGGAGGAATACCTGTTCAATCTAAATGACGGCCAAAGCTATGTGCTTTTATGGCAAAACGAACCTACCATAGTTGTAGGAAAGCATCAGAATACAGCGGAAGAAATTAATAGGGATTATGTTAAAGAAAAAGGTATCTATGTGGTGAGAAGGATCACTGGCGGAGGTGCTGTTTACCATGACTTGGGCAATCTGAATTTTACCTTCATAATCAAAGGCCTGGAAAAGAGCGAGTTTGATTTTAGAAAGTTCACAATGCCCATAATCAGGGCCCTGAAGAAGCTGGGGGTGGAGTCGGAGCTTTCGGGCAGGAACGATATCACCATAGACGGCAGGAAATTTTCCGGAAATGCACAGGCTGTAAAGAATGGAAAGCTTTTGCACCATGGGACCTTGCTCTTTGATTCCCAAATGGAGGAGCTGGCAAAAGCACTAAAGGTATCTGAGGATAAATTCAGATCAAAGGGTGTAAAATCTGTAAGAGCCAGGGTCACAAACATAAAGGATTATTTGAAGGATGACATCTCTGTATCCGAGTTTAAGGAGCTTCTTTTGAAATATATGCTTGATGAGGATGCGGAATTAAGAGAAGGGGAGCTTTCAAAGGAAGCTATGAATGAAATAAACTCNNGCTTACGGAGAGAAAATATATGAGCTGGGATTGGAATTACGGGGAGTCGCCTGAGTTCAACATCAAGCAGGGAAATAGATTTGAAGGCGGAAAAATAGAAGTTCTGGCGAATATAAAGGACGGCATTATCCGGGGCATAAAGTTTTATGGAGATTTCTTCGGGAGCGGAAGCCTGGAGGAAGTTGAGTCCGCACTTATAGGCAAGCGCCATGAGAATGAGGAAATAAGATCAGCCCTTGTAAAACTTAATATAGAGGAGTATTTTAAAAATATAACCATAGATGATATCGTCAACTGTATTTTGTAATATTTGAAAACCTGTTCAGCATTTCATTGAAATCTTTGGCAGATAGCGATATCCTATGTATAGAAGAAATACTACAAAAAGATTGGGGGCATTAAGTGCATGACAAGGATAATAGTTGATAGTACTTGTGATCTGCCTGATGAGATGATGGAGAGATATAATATCGGACTCTTACCCCTTAAGATCGATATCAATGGGAATGAATTTCTGGACAAGGTTACTATAAAGATTGATGAAGTCTATGATGCCATGAGGAAGGGCATATGTCCCAAAACCTCTCAGCCGAGTCCTGCATATGCTTATAAGCTATTTCAAGAATGTATTTCCAAAGGCGAGGATTTCATTTTTTTATCATTTTCTTCAAAATTGTCAGGTACATATCAAACCATGTATAGGATTGTAGAGGACCTAAAAATGCGAAGTGCAGGTGTAAATATGGAAGTGATCGATACCAGATCCGGATCAACGGCAACAGGCTTGATTGCGATGCAGGCAGCCAAGCTTTTAGACGCAGGCATAAGCTTTGAGAGCGTAGTGGATTCTATCAAGAAGATGATTGCACATATAGAGCATATATTTACTATAACGGATTTGAATTGGCTGGTAAAAGGGGGAAGGATAAACAAAAGCGAAGGACTGATCGGCAATATNNATGGGATTATGGAAGTGATACAGAAGGTAAGAGGCAAGAAAAAGGCGCTGAATACGGTTCTGGATATCGTGGAAGAGAGAATCAGCAGCTTTCCAAATCAGGTTCTGGGCATCAGCCATGCGGACGATATTGATATGGCCCGGGAATTGCAGGCCATGATACAAGCCAGAATGGGAGATGTAAAAGTCATGATCAACAAAATAGGCAGCGTATTGGGATCGCATCTGGGAATAGGCGGTGTAGGAGTATTTTTCTTTAATGATAAAATTGAGTCATATATGGATTGATGCACTAACTATAAAGATGTATATTAATTAAAGGAATTCAGCATCTTAAATAATATTAAACTATATTATTTGAGGTGCTGTTATGTTTATTCCAAATAGAGTAATTTTTGAAAACGACTCATTCAGATATGCAAAAGCAATTGAGCTTTTTGATTATTTCCGCAGCAAGGGTATTGAGGTCGTAAAACTTAATTCAGACCGAGTACAAGGCATACCCGGAAAAGATCCCGGGGAAAAATATGCAGAAGGGAAAAGAACTCTGGTTATAGGCGTGAGGAAGACCCTAAAGTTCCAGACCTGCAAGCCTTCTGCCCACTATCAGCTCCCATTGGTAACGGGCTGTATGGGACAATGTGAATATTGCTATCTGAATACTCAGCTCGGCGATAAGCCCTATGTGAGAACCTATGTGAATGTAAATGAAATTCTGGGGCAAGCAGAAAAGTATATAAAGGAGAGAAAAGAGGAAATAACAATATTCGAAGGCGCTGCAACCTCCGATCCGCTGCCGGTGGAGCCCTACACAAAGGGGCTGTCCCAGTCCATTGATTTTTTTGCTCATCAGGACAATGGACGCTTTCGCTTTGTAACAAAATATATAAATGTGGAGGATTTCCTTGATGTTGAACATGGCGGACATACTTCTGTACGCTTTAGTCTTAATACGGATCATGTTATAAGAACCTACGAGCATCATACTCCCTCGGCGCAAAAAAGGATAGAAGCAGCAAGAAAAGTCATTGGGAAAGGGTATCAGACCGGTTTCATCATTGCTCCTGTTTTTCTGGATGGCGACTGGGAAAAAGAATACGGTGCCTTACTTTTGATGCTCAGAGAAAATATCCCAGATACGTATTTTCAAGACATAAGCTTTGAAATAATATCCCACAGATTCACAGCAAAAGCCAAAAATAGGATTCTTCAGGTTTTTCCTGAGACGGCTTTGCCTATGAATGAAGATGAAAGAAGCTTCAAATATGGCCAGTTTGGTTATGGCAAATATATATATGACAAAGAGCGGATAAGTGCTATGAAGGATTTCTTTCAAAGCACCATAGAAAAATACTTTCCCGGAAGCAACATATTATACATCATTTAGCCCTTGCAAGCCTTGAGGTTTGCAGTATCGGGAGGGCAACCAATAAGCAAAACAGATGAATCTAAAATAAATTAAATAGATTTGTAGCAGGGAAAAGCCCCGTTTAATAGATTGTAGTAGAGAAATTCAATCTATTGAATCGGGGGTTTTTTTATGACGCCTTATAAGACGGAGCCGGTATTGATCGAAAAAATATGGGGTGGAAATAGATTAATAAAGTATAATAAAGATTTCTCCGGTAAAATTGGAGAGAGTATAGAATATAATGGAGAGAAAGATGGCATTCCACTGATCATAAAGCTTATAGATGCAAGTGATGATTTGTCCATACAGGTTCACCCGGACAAAAGAGCAGCTACGGCTCTTGGCGACGGCTTTACGGGCAAGGATGAGCTGTGGGTTATACTGGATTGTGAGGAGGATTCCGAGATATTTTATGGTTTTAACGGATATTATGAAAAAAATGCAATAAAAGATGCTGCAATCAATGGTTCCATAGTCGATATGCTGAATAGGATAAAAGTAAAAAAAGGTGATTGCATCTTTATCCCATCGGGAACCGTACACGCTTTAGGCAAAGGAGTTTTGGCATATGAGCTTCAGGAAGCTTCCGATCTGACCTATAGATTATATGACTGGGATAGGACGGAAAATGGGGAAAAAAGAGAGCTTCATATTGAAAAAGCTTTGTATTCCATAAAAAAATGCATAACAGACGGAAGAATCTTAAATGTTTATGCTGATTCCTACATGGATTGCAGACTGGTTTGCCTCGGTGAATATGAGTATTTCGGAGCCATTTTTGCGGCTTTGAAGAATGAAGAATCAATTATGCAAAGATGCGATGAAACTAAAATAATCAGTGTAATCTGTGGAGAAGGATTTTTGTGCTATAAAAACATAAAAACGGTGATTGAAAAAGGCGACACGGTAGTTGTGCCGGAAGATCCCAGCGGATTTGTTTCCATAATAAGCAGCGGCGGCTTGAGATATATCGAAAGCAGGCATATTAGAAGACTTTGTCCGGAAGTTTAGCATAGCTTACTTAAATTTGACATGTAATATTATACTATGGTAGCATTAAAAATAATATCACCATAATTGATTTTAGGAGTAAGATGGTATCGGAAAGAGGTGTTGCGTATGTCTGGAGACATCAGATATGATGCTGAGGTAGTAAAAAATGAAAGATTTATAGATTGTAATAAATTGAATTGCAAGCGATTGGTTTATAATAAAAGGCTGTCAGGTAAATTCAGATTATACCTAAGCGACAAAGGAGCTTATAAAAAAGCTTTTGAGTTGATTGCAAAAAAAAGGTTTACCCACCATTGATAAAAATAGGCTGTGAAGCCTATTTTTTTTATTTTTTTGAGTAGACTATATTTATCTGATTTAACTTTACATTGAAGGGATTGATAAAAATGAATACAAGACTTGAAAAGTGGAAAATAACTATATTTTTTATATTAATATTCTCATCGGTTGCTTTGAAGGCTGCCTGGTGCGATACTGCTGAATTGGACGAAAAGCAGATCGCAAGCATCATTCAGAGCTTATACGATGAGAGATGCAAAGCGATGATCAGCGGTGATTGGAAGGATTTAAGAGAATATTACGATACATCGAAGAAATATGCGCTGTGGTCCTTCGAGCACGAAGCTAAAAGGATAAAGTATATCCAGGATTGGTCTGAGGCAAAGGGAATCAAGTTTACGGATATTAAATCAACTATATATTTAGGAAAAATAACAAAAAAAGACGGCATGTATTCTGTTTTTCTCACAGAGACTTATAAATTTGAGTATATATACGAGGACGACATAAACCAGACGGTAAATAGCTTTGGTACAGGTATAAAGCATACTGTGGGATTAGTCAATAAAGATGACAAATGGCTGGTGAGCAAGGATTGGTATACGGATTTTCTCCAGGAAGCCTTGCATTCCTATAGCGGGATGTACGTAGGGGCAAGCTGTGAGTTAACTTCTCCGGCTTCAAAGGTAAAATCCCAAAGCCCCAAATATGACAGAGAAAAAGCTATTCAGTATGCCGATAAATATTGCGGCATTGTGTGGGGAAGCGGCAATAATCTTAAATATAATCTTAAATATCAGGATTATAACGGCATTGGAGGGGATTGTACCAATTATGTATCACAATGCATAGGAGATAAGGAAGAAGGAGGAGGCATACCCTTTGACGGGACTTGGTTTGCTACCTATCCCAAATATGGAAAAGCGCAGGGCAGCGCGGCCTTCGTAAACGCCAACGCTTTCTGGAATTATATCCTGTACAGCGGGAAAGGCAGATTGATAAAGAAGGGCACCTATAAGGAATTGACCAAGCCTATTGAAGATCATTCCATAGGAATTGTGGAAAAAATCGAGGTTGGAGATTTGCTGTGCTACGAAAAAAATGGCAAGATAGATCATTTTTCAATAATAACCGCCAAGGATTCAAAAGGATATCCCATGATAAATTCCCACACCAGCGATCGATATCATGTCCCCTTTGACTTCGGCTGGAGTGAAAAGTTCACTAAATTTCATCTGATCCATATCGCTTACTAGTTATTTTAAACTGTTAATATTTTTATGAATTGCTGCAAACAATAAGTATGGATATTGATGGGGAGGTAATATGATTGTCAAGCAATAAAGATGATAAATTAAATCTGGAGCAGCAAAAGTATAAAGATTTTGCACAGCAAAGAGAACCTAAGAGGCCTCTTTTGCTGAACTGTCTGAAAGCATTTATTGTGGGAGGCAGTATATGTGCTTTTGGGCAGATTTTGCAATTCATGTATATCAAGTACTTTCATTTTACTGAAAAGAATGCAGGAGATCCTACTGCTGCGACCTTGATAATAATATCCATACTCCTTACAGGCTTTGGGGTCTATGATGATGTGGCCCAGTGGGCAGGAGCAGGATCCGCAGTGCCTATCACAGGCTTTGCCAACACCATATCCTCTGCAGCCATAGAGCATAGGAGTGAAGGCTATGTGCTGGGCGTAGGCGGCAATATGTTCAAGATAGCGGGCCCTGTCATTGTCTACGGAGTGTTTTCGGCTTTCGTGGTCTCCATCATAAAAATGCTACTTAAATATCTGGGAGGCATGTAAATGTTTAAAGGTCATCAGAGCTTTATTTTTGAATCCAAACCTGTGATCCTGGCCTCTGCAGCAGCGGCAGGACCCTTTGAGGGCCAGGGGCCATTGGCCAAGGATATAGACTTAATACATGATGATATATGGCTTGGGCAGAACAGTTTTGAAAAAGCAGAGAAACTTCTGCTGGAGGAAGCGGCGGAAAAAGCTTTGGAGAAAGCAGGGATAAACAAGTACGATGTGGGCATGTTTATAAGCGGCGATTTGATGAATCAGATCATATCCAGCAGCTTTGCAGCCCGGACTATAGGTATTCCGTACTTAGGCATATTCGGAGCTTGTTCAAGCTCAATGGAAGGTCTGGCCATAGCTGCAAGCTATGTGGACGGACAGAAAGTC
>DPSW01000004.1:8935-9389 GCA_003527145.1 Clostridiaceae bacterium
AGCAGTTCCGCTATCCTAACGAATATGGGGCGCAGAAGCCTCCCACATCCCAATGGACCGTTACCGGGGCAGGCGCATGCCTGCTGTCAACACATGGCAAGGGCCCCAAAATTACGGCGGCCACCATTGGAAGGATAGTTGATATGGGCATCTCCGATCCCTTTAATATGGGTGCCGCCATGGCTCCGGCAGCGGTGGATACCATAGAGGCCCATNNCATTATAGTCACCGGCGATTTAGGTGCTGTAGGGCATAGGATAGCACTGGATAAGCTTATTGAAAGCGGTGTCAGGCTTCCGGAAAAAAGCTTTGGAGATTGCGGTATGATGATATACAGCAAAGACCAGCAGGTATTTGCAGGCGGCAGCGGCTGTGCTTGCTCTGCAGTGGTGGTATACGGACATTTGCTCAACAGGATGAGAAACGGAGAAATAAGAAAAATGCTTGCGGTTGC
>DPSW01000300.1:0-1126 GCA_003527145.1 Clostridiaceae bacterium
ATCATCATTTTATCCTGAATGATTGAATTATTCTGTTGAACATCAGAGGGTAATATTTTCTCCAGTCCTTTTCATCCGTATAAAAGCTTGCTCTATATATCTTCCCTTTTCCATCTTCTAAAAATGCTTCATAGGATCTATAATAGCCTCCTGTGTCCTTTGGTCTTTCATACTGCAGCAGATAGCCTTTGTTCCTGTTTACCATTATTTCTTTCAGATTATAAGATTTGAAGTCTGTAGAGTCTGCTGCCGCAGTTTTTGCCTCCTCCAAAAATTGTGACAGAGGTTTATCTATTTTCCATACTTGAATAAAGCCATGTATCTTTTTATTTGGAGTGATATAGTTCAAATCATAGATTATCTCGCCGCCCATAAATTTTTGCTCCCATGCGGACCAGGATGCAGGTATAGAAAATTTAAAGCTTCCATCCAGAACTTCATAATTTTTATACCCTTGCCTTTCCATCTTCTGCAGCTCTATATTAGCCTTAAATACCGCTGCTGTATCCGATATTCTTCCGTAAAAGGCCAGCATAAGCATGATCAATAGAACCATAGCAGCTACATAAGAAGCATAATGCTTTTTTAATATTTTTTTCAAGATTTTTCCCCCCTTTTCCCTTTGAATCTTCTACTTAATAAATATGACATATATAAAATGATAATGTATAATATATCTATAATTTATATGGAGGTGTTTTTTATTGAGGTATATAGATTTGAGAAGCGATACTGTAACCATGCCTACAGCCGAGATGAGAAAGGCCATGTTTGAAGCCGAGGTAGGCGATGATGTATATGGAGATGATCCCACCATCAACAGATTGGAGAGGCTGGCCGCCGATATAGTCGGCAAAGAAGCAGCTATCTTTGTTGCCAGCGGCACCATGGGGAATCAGCTTGGGGTCATGACTCACACCGTCAGGGGTGATGAGATCATACTCGGTGAAAACGCTCATATAGCCGTTCATGAGGTAGGGGCCGCAGCCGTGCTGTCAGGTGTTCAGCTCAGGACTATCAAAAGCAGTGATGATATCCTTTATCCCGAATTAGTCGAAAAAGCTATAAGATCCGATGATATACATGAGCCCAGAACAGGGCTTATATGCTTGGAAAATGCACTGGC
>DPSW01000300.1:1195-8328 GCA_003527145.1 Clostridiaceae bacterium
GCGTAACCGCCGCTGATATAGCCCAATATACAGATTCAGTCCAGTTTTGCCTTTCCAAGGGCTTATGTGCCCCAGTAGGTTCTATTCTGGCCGGTACCAGAGCTTTTATTAATAGGGCAAGGAAGAACAGGAAGCTCCTCGGCGGCGGCATGAGGCAGGCAGGTTTTCTGGCAGCGGCAGGCATAATAGCACTTCAGGACATGACAAAGCGGCTCGGGGAAGATCACGAAAATGCCAGGTATCTGGGAAAAAGGCTTCTCGAAATTCCGGGCATCGAGCTTAATCCGGATAAAATTCAAATCAATATGGTATTCTTTAAGCTGAATCGCCCTGATTTTGACCCGAATCTCCTTGTTTCAAAATTCTTTGATAAAGGTATAAAGATAAACGGCGAAGAAGGCGGACTTTTTAGATTTGTGACGAACAACGATGTAAATAAGCAGGATATAGATTTTGTAATCAATACTATGAAAAAAATATTATTATAAGCGAAGCTTCTCTTGAAAAGCATTTAACGGAAAGTTAACACTGAGTAAATCTATATTTTACTATGCATTTCAGAATAAATATTGTATATATTTAGCTTATGATGTATAATTTGTCATACGAAGCTGAAAATTGGAGGTTTTTGTATGAAAGGCACAGTAGTTTCAACCTGGATAAACAGCTTAAGAAATCTATATGGCGATGAGATTGTGAACTCTTGCTTGAGAATAATAGGGTGGCAGGAAGACAGAGTCATATCTCCTCTGGAAGAAATTGATGACAAAGAGCCTGCAAAGCTGATAGAAGAAATAGGCAAAAAAGTTGGCAAATCAACCGGGGAGATATGGCGCAAGGTTGGCAGAAGCAATATTGAATCCTTTTTCAAATGGTTCCCGTCATANNTGACAAGGATGATTAAGGGAGCAAATCCTCCCAGACTGATTGCAACGGATCTGAGCGAAAAAGAAATTGAAATGAAATATATATCGAAGCGCGGATTGTTTGATTATTTTCTTGGATTATTGGAGGGCTGCGGCGACTTTTTCAAGGAAAAAATTCAGGTACAGGAGCTGGAAAGAGGCAAGGAAAACAATCTGCATATGCTCAGGGTAAAGATAACTGTAGAGAAGGGCCTGCACAGCGAGAAAACCTTCAATCTGTCCAGAATTTTATCCTTGGGCTTTCTAAAACNNAGTAGATATTAAAATTTCATTCTTGAGCGCTTTTGCCTTGCTGCCTATAAGCTATCTGCTGACAAAAAACTGGCTGGCTTCAGGTATCATCTCCATATCCTTATTTGGGGTCAGTGAGGTAATAGCTTTAATAGCCCTGGCACCGCTGAGGTTCTTTAATGAAGAGATAGGCAAATTAAATAATCTTGATTTTTCTTCATGTACAAGAGTAAAAACCGGTGATGAGCTGGAGTTATATTTTCAACAGCTTAACGGTATAAAGCAGCTATTCCAAAAAGACTTCCTCTTCTTAAAGGGAGGAAATGATGACATGTATAATTACACAAAGACATTTTCAGATATAGCAAGAAATATGAAAAATGTATCGGACGGCATATCCGGCATTGTGCAGGATGTTGCTGAGGGGGCAGTCCATCAGGCTGAGGAAACCGAAAAATCCGTATATATAATCAGCACCAANNATTGAACAAGATTGCTCAAGAGGAGCTCAAAAGCAAAGACAGGCTTGAGGAAGCTGTTAAAAGCATTAAGACCTCCTCGGAAGAGACTCAAAGAGTAGCAAAGATGATATTATCCATCAGAGATGCTTTTGCCCATGTGAATTCTCAAGGAGTTGAGCTTTCCAAGAGAGCCAACGATATCATGAATATCGTAACAACCGTCGAGAATATCGCAGATCAGACCAATTTGCTTTCATTAAATGCTGCTATAGAATCCGCAAGGGCCGGAGAGCTGGGCAGAGGCTTTGCAGTGGTCGCCGGAGAGATACGGGGCTTGGCCGAGGATTCCAAATCAGCAGTAAAAACAATCAATGAAAACCTGAAAATGTTTACGGGAGAGGTGAGCAGCCTTGTCGGCAGTATAAATGCCCGGTTCAATCAGTTGGAAGAGAGCAATACAACCCTGGAAAAGGTTGCAAAGGACAATACGGTATCCACAGAGCATATAGGTTCTGTTTCCTCAGATATAGTAAGGCTTGTGGAAGAGATGTCCGCACAGACAAAGCAGCTTTCCGATGTGTTTGAAAATNNAAGAGAATTCTGCCGCATCTGAAGAGATGAGTGCCAGCGTAATCGAATATTCCAACAAAATAAAAGAGCTTACCATGTATATCCAAGAATTGGAAAAGCTATCAGGAAACTTCAAGGCAGAATTGGGTAAATATAAGCTATAAAGGGTGCTATGCAGCACCCTTTGATTTTTGTCTCCTTAATAAAAATACGAAGAATGGTCCTCCCATTATTGAAGTCATAACGCCTACCGGAATTTCCGAAGGCTGAATAAGGACTCTGCCGAGAGTATCTGACAGCATCAGTATGGCAGCTCCCATTATGGCGCTATAAGGTATAAGTTTTCTATTGTCAGAGCCCCAGATAAGCCTTACGATATGCGGCGCCACCAAACCCAAAAAACCTATGGTCCCGCCTGTGGACACCACGGCTCCAACTATCAGGGAGCATATGACTAGCAATATATATTTAAGCTTTTCAACATCTACACCCATATAGTGAGCAGATTCCTCACCAAGGGACATGATATTCAGTTCCCTGGAAAAAAAGCATAACGCCAATATTCCAGGCAATATAAAAGAACTGGAGAATATAAGTTTTTGCCATGTGGCAGAGGATAGGCTTCCCATAGTCCAAAATACTATTTGCTCTATTTTATTCCTATTAAGCATCATTATGAAGGATATAATGGATGAGAGAAAATAGCTGACAGCCACTCCGGATAAAAGCAATGAGTTAATAGAGACTCTATTCTTGGTCTTGGAGATATGGTATACGAAAAAAAGGGAGGATACTGCTCCCAGGAAGGCAAAAGCTCCAGTAGTCCCGTAGCCGAATATGCCAATACCTGTTACTATGGAAAGCACTGCTCCTAAAGCAGCTCCTGATGACATCCCCAATGTATAAGAATCCACCAGCGGATTTTTGAATACACCCTGCATAACCCCGCCTACAACAGATAAACCTGCTCCTAAAACTGCAGAGATAATTACACGCGGCATCCTTATATCTATCAGAATGACTTTATNNTATCTCTCTTAAGGGTATTTTGACAGCCCCTATTCCTACCCCGATAAAAAAGCATATGATGAAAAAAGCCAACAAAATGCTCAGGGACAATATATTTTTTAATGCTTCTTTACTCATTTCCTTCATCTGCCTTTATCAATGCTTCTATCAATTCATATTCTTCCAGTTGTATAACATTGGGCTGCTCCTTCAATCCTTTATAAAGGCTTCGCGCTTCGCCCCCGGTATAATCTCTTTTTTCAAAGTCACGATCCCCCAAAATATATATCTTCTTATCTTTCAGCCGTCCTTCTGTAAGGAGTTCAAGATTTCTTATATTGGCTTTGCTGAAATATATAGGCATGAGAACAATACAGTGTGCCGCAAGAGCAAGCTCAAGATTTTTTTCATATGCTCTTTGAGTAATATTTAAAAAAGGAGTTTCTTCAGCTACATCCAGTTCATATTCTTTGGAAGCAGCCCAATCAGAATCTCCTATGTTCAATACCCCTGTTGAAACGATAAAACCATTATCTGCCAGTTCCTTGATCAGCTTTGTTCCGCTTCCGCCGCCGCATATCATGTGAATTCTTGTATCTCGCTTATTTTTAGGTATCGTTGATATCGGATATATATATGTTTTCCCGGTGACGGGATTCTTGCTGACGGTCACATCCGTATTAAAGACATGGGCTATATTTTTAGCGGTCAGAACCTTCTCGGGCTCTCCCTCGCAAAAAATTTCTCCTGCTTTAAGCATAATAATATGATCGCTATATGCAGAAGCCATATTCAAATCGTGCAGCACAGCTATAGAAGCCAGTCCCCCCCCCAAGCTCATCCTCTTTATCAAATCCAATATCTCAACTTGATGCTGCAGATCCAGATGAGAAATGGGTTCATCCAGCAAGAGCACCCTCGGCTGCTGGGCCAGTGCCTGGGCCAGTATGACTCTTTGCTTTTCACCGCCGCTCAGTTCATTGTAGAGCCTATCGGAAAACTCCAGGATATTGGTATATTTCATGGCCTTTTCTACAATCTTTATGTCCTCTGCAGTTTCTCCCTTAAGCCTTTTTATGTATGGGTGCCTGCCCATCATCACTATATCCTTGACCTTGAAGTCGAATTCCAAAAGTATATTTTGCGGCACCATGGAAAGCCTTTTGCTGATTTCTTTCTGTGAAAGCTCCTTAAGATTTTCTTCCCCGAGCAGGACTGTTCCTTTTCGGGGCTTCAGGAATCCGGAAAGCGTCTTTAATAAAGTGCTTTTGCCGGAGCCGTTAGGTCCTATTATGCTAATAAAGCTGCCCTCTTTGATCTTTAAATTGATATTTTTCAATACCTCTTTATCTTCATAGCAAAAACCCAAGTGTTCAGCCCTTATCTCATAATCCATCTCAATACCATCCTATTGCCTAAAATGCGTCGCTATGAAGCACCTTTGCCATTTCATAAATAGCATCTACTATTCTTGGCCCCGGTCTTGCTACTATATTGTCGTCTGACATTATATATATATTTCCGTTTTTTACACATTCCAGCTTCTGAAAGAAGTCATCCCTTTCAAAGTCTTCTTTTCTCATGCCCTCATCGGTTGCATGATAAGAAGCTATGAGGATATCGGGATTTTGTTTTATAAGCTCTTCCGGGCTATATTTTGACCAGCCTTGTGCCTCTTCCGCTATATTCCGGCCTCCGGCAACTTGTATGATTTCGTTGATAAAAGTTCCCTGTCCTACAGTGAATATGGGCTCTCTCCAAACCAAATAAAAAACCTTGGGCCGCTCTTTGCCGCTGACCTTAGACTTTATATCATCGATGCTCTTATGCATATCATTAATTATCTCTTCTGCGTTTGCTTCTGCTCCTACCAATTTGCCTATCATAGCTATGGAATCAAATATTGAGTCAATGTCCGAAGCCTCAGTGGAGATCACAGGTATACCAAGGCCTTCAAGAGCTTTTATTATATCCTCCTGAATGTATCCTCCCGCTAAAACTACATCCGGATTGACCTTTTTTATCATTTCAATATTGGGGTTTTCAAAATCTCCGATCACCTCAACACTTTTTGCTTCCTCAGGATAGTCGCAAAAGGTTGTAACTCCTACCAACTTCTTCCCTGCACCCAAGGCAAAGACTATTTCGGTATTGGTAGGTGAAAGGGATACTATCTTTTCAGGTTTTTTTTCTAATACAACATTCCTACCCTTGATATCAGTTATTTCTACTTTCTTAACCGCAGTTTCTGCTCCCTTATTTGTTTCCCTTTGACAAGATGCCAGCAAGGGCAGCAGAAATAATACAAATAAAATTAAAATCATTTTCTTAAGCTTCAACTTCATAACACTCCCACCTACATATTTGCAGTATAATTCTAGCACATGCAATATGTATNNAAATATGAGCCAAACAGACAATATGAAACATTTGTAAATATAAGTCGAATCTGTTATAATATTCTTAACATTTTTCAAATCTTAAATTAAACCACTAATAAATAATATCAAGAGGTGAGCATATGCAGTCTATAATGAACATTAACATTGAAGCATGTGTACCGGGGATGAAAGTATCTGAAGAAATATTGAACAGCTTTGGGGCTACTCTTATACAAAAAGACAGCGTACTGGATAACTACACAATAAATAAGCTGATGCAGCTGGGTATTGAAAGCCTGAAGGTTTATGAGGGGCTTGAGCCCGAGCCCAGCGATAGTAATAGGGTAGCTGCAATCTATTCGGAAAAAGTGGATGAATTTAAGAACATCATAAAGGACATAGGAAATGGCAAAACCTTGGATACATTAAGAGTTCAAGCCATCGTCAGAGACATTAACAACAACTTTACCTCAGTAAATGACATTGTAGCGAATCTTAACAGTATCAGATCCATTGATGAATACACATATTCCCACAGCATCAATGTGTCTCTTTTATGTTCACTCATAGGCAGCTGGCTGAACCTAAACGAGGTCCAGAGAAAATGTCTTTCTTATTGCGGTCTGCTCCACGACATAGGCAAATCTAAAATATCTCATGCGATTTTAGAGAAGCCGGGTCCTTTATCGCCCAAGGAATTCGAGGAAATTAAAAAACATTCGATTTTAGGCTACAAAATACTTGAAGGAAATGTGGCCATAAGCAAAGACATCATGTTAAGCGTGTTAATGCATCATGAAAGGGAAGACGGCTCCGGCTACCCTTTCGGGATAAAAGGAAACCAGATCAGCCTATATGCAAAGATAACCGCCATAGCTGATGTGTTTGATGCCATGACATCAGATAAAGTCTATAGAAAGCGCCAAACTCCCTTTGATGTATTTGCCATGTTTGAAAGCGAGTATTTAACAAAATGCGACACTAATATTTTGCTTACATTCCTCAGAAGGATAGCTGACTATTATATAGGAAGCAGAGTTAGGCTTAACAATGACGAATATGGTGAGATAGTGTTCATCAATCAGAAAGCCATATCAAAGCCTATAATCAGACTGGATGACTTAAGCATAATAGATATGAGCAAAGAAAAAAGCTTGTTTATTGCAGAAATATTTTAGTATATTGCGTAAGCTGCGCCGCTAAAAAGTGGAATATCTGATATAATAGAATTGATAAAGTTTTTATAGGAGGTAAGATGAATGCCTTTAGTAACATCAAAGGAAATGTTCAAAAAAGCATATGACGGACTATATGCTGTTGGAGCATTTAATGTAAATAACATGGAGATTATCCAGGGAATAGTGGATGCAGCAAAGGATGAGCAGGCGCCTTTAATCCTTCAGGTATCTGCCGGAGCCAGAAAATACGCAAAGCATGTCTATCTTATGAAGTTGGTGGAGGCTGCAGTGGAAGACAGCGGTCTTTCTATATGTCTTCATCTTGACCATGGTGAGGATTTCGAGATATGCAAATCCTGTATCGACGGTGGCTTTACA
>DPSW01000484.1:0-176 GCA_003527145.1 Clostridiaceae bacterium
ATTTGATGACCGCTCCCGTAAAATCGGCATCAGAGAAATCGCAGCCTTTGATACGGCTCCCAGAAAATTCAACTTCTTTTAAGGAACAGTTCCGAAATAAACTATTTATTAGATCGGAGCTCTGAATGCGGCTGCTGCTGATATCGGAGTTTGAGAAGTCACAACTATTTACACTG
>DPSW01000484.1:223-2617 GCA_003527145.1 Clostridiaceae bacterium
CTGCGTCCACCCAATTCTCGCTTGACATATCCCAACCGAACTTTTTCTTTGCACTTTCGGGCGGCAATTCGGCTGATTGCTCAACCGATGAATCAGCAGACGCTTTTTTGGCGATTGCTGGTTGGAAGCTTTCTGAGAAATAGTTTAAGTCAACACCCAGAATTTCTGCGAGCCGATTAAAAGTAATGATGTCCGGCATCGATTCTCCGCGCTCCCATTTTCCGACTGCTTGTGAGCTGACGGATAGTTGCTGCGCAAGTTGGGCTTGAGATAATTTTTTTTCTTTTCGAGCTTCTGTAATTTTATTTCCTACCATNNGTTAACATATTGGGGCACCTCTCTTATTTGATTTTGTCGACGCTATTATCTTAACCAATTTCCACACAGAATTCAATAAAACAATGAAACCATTAGTTGTTTTTACACCACTTTTAGTTGTAAATATCTCTACTTTTAGTTGTTTACAAGTAAAGTGGGCCATTGTTTGCAAGTATAGACGTATTGCTTGTATGTTAAAATAATTCAATTAAGTGGACTTGTATAGTAAAATATGAATAGAAGTTGGTGTTAACTATAAAGCTAATATGCTAAAACAAAAGGATTGGTAAGTATAATGAGTAAAATAATGGTTGTAGACGATGATCCTCATATTCGTGAACTGGTCAGGGTATTTTTACAGAATGAGGGCTTTGACATATGTGAAGCTATCGATGGAGCAGAGGCTCTACGAAAACTTGAGACTATAAAAGCGGATATGGTTATTCTCGATATTATGATGCCGAATATAGATGGCTGGCAGTTATGCTCTGAATTAAGGAAACATTACGATCTTCCTTTGCTTATGCTTACAGCAAAGGGAGAAATAAGCCAAAAAATTAGAGGCTTTCAGTTGGGAACAGATGATTATCTTGTCAAGCCCTTTGAACCCATGGAGTTGGTTATGAGGGTAAAAGCACTATTGAAGCGATATCAAATTACCGTATCTCAGACTGCACAAATCGGAAAACTGTTTATAAACCGCAAAACCTATGAAGTTAAAGCTGACGGTGAAAGCTATACTCTTCCACTCAAGGAATTTGAGCTTTTGTTTAAACTGGCCAGTTGCCCGAACAAGACAGTACCTCGCGAGCAGTTGATCGAGGATATATGGGGATATGATTTTGAAGGGAATGAGAGAACATTGGACGTACACATTAACCGCCTGCGGGAGCGTTTTCCGGAAGATAAGTATTTATTCAAAATTAGAACCATCCGTGGCCTAGGTTACAGAATGGAGATCTGCTCATGAAAAAAGAAAAAATTATCCGACGTTTTGCTGTAATCATAACGATATTGATAATCCTTTCAGGGTGCATTGCGTTTGCCTATTTAATTACTACTATTATTTTTTTGATTATGGGAAATGAAATGATTGGTGGACTTCCTCCAATCTTTCTGATTATAAGCCTGGCGATTAGTGCATTTTTCGCTTTTCTCGTTAAATGGTATCTGGTGAATAGGAATAAAACACAATATATGGGAATATTCGGGCCGGTTATTCAGGTTATGGAGAGGATTTCAAAAGGAGATTTCAAAGTCAGGCTGGATGACACTATTCAAGAAAACAGACCTCTTGGTGAGCTGGTGAAAAGTGTAAATAGCATGGCCTCAGATTTAGATCGTATGGAAAAAATGCGGAAGGAGTTTATCTCTAATGTATCTCATGAAATCCAGTCTCCTCTCGCATCCATCAGTGGATTTGCTCATGCGCTGCAAAATGATACATTAAGCCATGAGGATAGAAAACATTATTTAAATATTATAGAAGCAGAAAGTATGAGGTTGTCTAGGCTGAGCGACAATCTGCTCAAACTTGCCTCCTTGGAATCTGAGAGTATTAAATTTGACCCCAAGGTCTATCGGCTCGACAAACAGTTAAGAAACCTTATTCTGACCTGTGAACCCCAATGGTTGGAAAAGAAAATCGAGATGGAAGCTTCTATTGAGGAAGTGAATATTAGAGCGGATGAAGACTTGATGAGCCAGGTATGGATCAATTTAATTCATAACAGTATTAAATTTACGATGGAGGGTGGAACTATCCATGTTGGATTACATTGTCAGGATGGGAAAATAGAAATTATGATATCCGATACGGGGATAGGTATTGAAGAAGAAGATCAGACACGTATTTTTGAGCGGTTCTATAAAGCTNNATCCAGGGAGCGTTCCAATAAGGGTAGTGGCTTAGGGCTCTCCATAGTTAAAAAAATTGTCGATATGCATCACGGCACTATCAGCGTACAAAGTAAATTAGGTACAGGTACTACATTTATCGTCACGTTGCCTAATTGACACAAAACAGGTAAATAAAAGTACAAATTTGCGGTCTTGTTTGTCATGGGAAAATAGGCA
>DPSW01000487.1 GCA_003527145.1 Clostridiaceae bacterium
TTTGAAATAGATATATAACTTAAAAGCGATACTTAGAAAATTTAAACTTTCCTGAGAATTTTTTAAAATAACCTATTGACTTTAATTGGCATATCTGTTAACATTTAATTTGAGAACATTGTCGAATTTTGTATAATTAGGGAAGGAGGGATACTGTGAAATCTACAGGTATTGTTAGAAAGGTTGACGAATTAGGGAGAATCGTAATACCAAAGGAGTTAAGAAACACTCTTAACATAGAAGAAAAGGACTCCCTAGAGATATATGTGGATGGAGAGCATATTATTCTTAAGAAGTATGAACCCGCTTGCATTTTCTGTGCAAATGCAAAAGATGTTCAGGTCTACAAAGGCAAGAATATTTGCCCTGCTTGCATGGAAGAGCTGAGATCTGGAAAATAATTATTAAATAAAAGGTTAGGGTTTTAGCCCTAACCTTTTATGATTTATCTTTTATTCTTCAACCTTATTAAGGTCTTCGAGAAGCTTGTCTGCATCAAAGCCATGAACCATTGCAGCCTGCTCCACAGATTCTCCTGTTGCTCCCGGGCAGCTAAGACAATGCATGCCGTAGGATATAAATACTTCTGCAGTCTTTGGGTTTGCTCTCAGTATCTGTGCTATAGTCATANNCTTATATTAGATAAAGCGTTAAATTTCAATGCCTATATTATATACTTCTCTTTTGCTCAGATTTCTTTCCTTTGCTACCAAAGCTATAGCCTCTTTTTTTGACATGCCCCTTTCCATATATGCCAGTATATGCTCCAAAACGCTCATATCATCCCAGAACCGGCCTTCCTCCGCCTTAAGCTCTTCAAGACTTTTGCCCTCTATAATAAGTACAAACTCTCCCTTGATGCTCCTGTTCTTGAACTCCTCTATGGCTCCGTCCAGGTCAGTTCTTACGGTCTCTTCAAATTTTTTTGTCAATTCTCTGGATATGCTGAGCTTAGGATTGCCCAAATGCTCTCTCAGATCCTTCAATGTAGATAAAAGACGATGGGGCGCTTCATACAATATGATGGTCCTCTCCTCCCTGGATAAGCCTTGAAGCCTTTCACGCCTATCCTTGCCTTTCACCGGCAAAAAACCCTCGAATACAAAGCGTGAAGTAGAGAGTCCCGATATTGACAAAGCCGTCAAAGATGCAGAAGGCCCGGGTATAGCGATGACTTCTATACCCCTCTCTACGCAGAGCCTCACCAGGTCTTCGCCGGGATCCGATATGCAAGGCATTCCTGCATCCGAAACCAATGCCACAGTCTTGCCTTCAAGAATCAGATCGATGATCTCACCGCCCTTGGATTTCTTATTATGCTCATGATAGCTGATCATGGGCTTTTTTATCTCATAATGATTGAGAAGCTTGGCTGTCTGGCGGGTATCCTCCGCTGCAATCATATCAGCTTCTCTTAATATCCTGAGACATCTTAAGGTTATATCCTCAAGATTTCCTATCGGAGTAGCCAGCAAGTAAAGACAGGAAGCCATCATTTAATCCTCCCGTAAATATCATGTATTTCATTTGTATATTCGCCCTTGTCGTCATATATATATAAAGGGTCCATAAACTTAAGCTCCGGCCTTCCGCCCTTCATCCCTTCTATCAGCAGCAAATGCGGTTTTTTGCCTATGCCGGAATGGACAAACCGTATTCTCTTAGGCTCAATCTTCTTGTTTCTCATAGCAGTTATTATATCCACCAGCCTATCCGTCCTATGCACCATAAAAAATCTGCCGCCGGGTTTCAAAATCTCATAGGCTGAATGTATAACTTCCTCCAAGCTGCAGCTTAGCTCGAATCTGGCGGTGGCTTGTTTCTGTGAGGGGTTGATTATGCCGCTTCCCAATTTCATATAAGGAGGATTCGTCACAACCGCATCAAAGCTTGCCTTTCCAAATCTTTCGGAAGCATCCTTCAAATCCATATGCAATATGGTGATGCGGTCCTCCAGCCCATTGTATGCTGCGCTGCGCTGTGCCATTTCAGCCATCTCCTCTTGTATTTCGATGGCTGTGATGCTTCCAGGGTTTTTCTTGGCATGGAGAAGTATAGATNNCCCTGTCAGTTTTTTTCAATGCAGCGAAATCAGCCAGAAGAACAGCATCTACACCGAAGCGGAAGCCTTCCTTCTTTTGTATCAAATAATACCCATTTTGCAAATCATCCAGAGTCTCATCAGGCTTTATCAAATTTTCCAACATTCTACCTCCGGGATATATATCATAATAGTAAGAAAATTGCTTCGCAATTTTTATATTATATGCATTATAAAAAAAAGACCCAAGGGTCTTTTTTTTAGTATTGATTAGTCCTGTACAGGAGCATCAACAGGACAAACATTTGCACATGCTCCACACTCAATGCATTCCTCAGGATTTATAACATATTTGTCATCGCCTGCGCTTATGCAGCTAACAGGACACTCTGCCTCACAAGCTCCGCAGCTTATGCAAGCATCGGTTATTTTATATGCCATCCCTGGCCACCTCCTTAAAATCTCTTTTTCCATTTTACCACTAAAACAAGCTGTTGAAAACCCTATAAATATATTAAAATTTTCGCTTAAACGCCATTATTCTTCCAAGAACTCCAATTCGATTATCTCCTCTTGCTCTAGCTCCGGTTCTATATCCTTCCCCGGGACTATTTCTTTTACATCGTGCATGGAAAATTCCTTTATAGTCTTCATATTGTTCTCCAAAGAATCCATCTTCACCTTCACGCTTTCATATAATACACTGGATTCTATGACCTCTCCTTTGCCTTCACCGGTTTCAACCAATGCCCCTACTTTAGGCAGGACCTTCCTCACCTCTTCATACACATCCTGTTCATATTTCAAACAGCACATGAGCCTTCCGCAGATTCCCGATATTTTTGTCGGATTCAAAGACAGGCTTTGTTCCTTTGCCATCTTGATGGAAACAGGTTCAAACTCTCCCAAAAAAGTCGCGCAGCACAAGGATCTCCCGCAAGGCCCTATTCCTGAAAGCATCTTTGCCTCGTCTCTTACCCCGATTTGTCTGAGCTCAATCCTTGTTTTGAAAACTGCAGCCAGATCCTTGACCAATTCCCTGAAATCCACTCTGCCGTCCGCAGTAAAATAAAATATTATTTTATTATTATCAAAAGTGTACTCCACATCAATAAGCTTCATGCCTAAATCGTGATTTTTTATCTTTTCGAGGCAGATCTTAAAGGCTTCCCCTTCCTTTGACTTATTCTCTTCATACTTCACGCAATCTTCCGCTGTAGCAACTCTAAGGACCTTTTTGAGAGGGGCTACGATATTTTCCTCCGGAACCTCCCTTATTCCCACTGCAGCATTACCGAATTCTATTCCTCTTATGGTCTCGACAATTACATTATCTCCCTTTCTTATATCCAATCCGTCAGGATCAAAGTAATATATCTTACCTACCTTTTTAAACCGCACTCCTACAACCTTTATCATTATGTTATACCTCCAAAACCCTTAAAAGCAAACTATCGATAGAATTCTTCATGTTGACATTAAAATCTGCGGATCTCATTATTTGCTTTATCAAGTCAATTATTTCAAACAAGCTCTCTTCCCTCAGCCTTTTATCATATCTCTCCATGATATTAAGGGAAATATCCTGATTGATCATATATTCATTGCTTTTATCATCCTTAATAACAAGTATATCTCTAAAGAAGCTTAAAAGAAATAACAGTAATTTAATTCCATCATCCTTGTTTTCTATTATTTTTTCACTAAAGCTGAACAGTTCTTCTCTGCCGCCTTCCAAAATCACTTTCAAAAGCTCCTCATATTCTTTAGGATTACGCCTGAAATCCTTATCCTTAAGTATTTCTATTGCTCTCCCTATTATACCATCGGATTTTGCAATTGCAAAATCAATTTCTTCAGCATTCCCAAAGCCTAGCCTGCTCAAAACAGATTTCGCATTTTCCCCGTTGACTCTTAGTATATTATGTACCTGGCAGCGTGATATTATGGTGGGCAAAAGAGTATTATAGTTTTCTGTAAGCAATATAAATATATTGTTTCCCTCTGGTTCCTCCAGGGTTTTTAAAAATGCATCCTGAGATTCTGAGGTCAGTTTATCTCCATTTTGAACNNTAGGGCTTAACAGAAATATCCCCGATAAGCCGCCTTATCTGGTCGATCTTTATTGAATTACCGGAAGGCTTGATATATATTATATCAGGATTTGCTCCTGCTATAGTCTTTTTGCATGAAGAACAAAGGTTGCAAGGCTTATTATCAAGGTCCTTGCAATTTACAGCTCTGGCGAAGATCTCTGCCAGCGTCCTTTTGCCGGAGCCTGCAGGGCCGTTGAATATATAAGCATTGGCAACCATATTACTGCTTATGGCATTTTTGAGGCTTTGGATCAGAACTTCCTGTCCCGCTATATCTTTAAAGTCCATACTTACCATTGTGCTCTCCTATACCTTTTCAAAACGGTCTATATCCAATACAAAGATTGTTGCTCCTCCTACCATTACATCAATGGGATAGGGTATGAAAACACTCGCCGATCCTGTTGGAGGTATGGGTGTTGTAAAGGTTTGCTTCCTGCTTCGGCAAACTTCTTTTATGATTCCTATGACCTCTTCAACCTGATCTACCGGAACCCCTACCATCAAGGTAGTATTGCCTTCCTTCAAAAAACCTCCCGTAGAAGCCAGCTTTGTAGCGCTGAATTTATTTTTCACCAATCTTTCTATCAATTCTCCGGAGTCATCGTCCTGTACAACTGCAAATACTAATTTCATTGCCATATTTCTCATCTCCTCTTATTTTATCACTTTTATCTTTTTAAATTCAGGGTCTGTAATACCGCTCACTTTAATCCCCATATCAGTGCACTTCCTTAGGTACTCAATGACATCCCTGCCGATCTGCTCTCCCGGCATTATAACAGGTATGCCCGGAGGATATGGTACCGCCATCTCTGCAGATATGCGGCCCTGGCTTTTTTCTACCTCTATGCTTTCAACCTCATGATACAGCGCTTCATGGGGAGGCATCAAACATACGGGAATGAAATTCGGCGGCTTTGCCTGATTGCAGCCGATATTTTCCTTTTTACTCCACCGCTCCATATCAGATATGGCTTCCAGAAGTCTTATATATGATGCTTCATCATCTGCTGCAGAAGCTATGGCCACTATATTGCAAATATCACTCATCTCAACTTGGATACTATATTTGCTCCTCAATATTTGTTCTCCTTTAATACCGCTGATTCCTCCTCCTTTCAGATTCACCGTTATCCTTGTAGGATCTATATCATATATGCCAAAGCTACCTTTTTTATCAGCTCCCAGGCAATAGAAAGATGTTTTAGCATTTATCTCTTTTCTTACTTTATTGCTGTATTTTATGCAGTCATCAAGAAGCATATGCCCGTACTTCTCCATGATGTACCTGGCAGCATCCAGGGAGGCCAGCATAACGTGAGAAGGACTCGTGGTCTGAACGAGCTGCAAAAAGAATTTCAGCTTTTCTATATCTGCTCTTTCCTCTTTTACATGAAGCATGGAGCTTCCCGTCATAGAAGGCAAAGTCTTATGGGTGCTTTGAGCTGCCATGTCCGCTCNNAGAGAGCCGTGAGCCTCATCAACCAAAAGCAGCTTTCCCTTATCGTGTACGATCCGGGCAATTTCCTCCAAGTCGGAACAAACCCCGTAGTATGTAGGACTGGTAACAAGAACCGCCTTAGCATCAGGATGCTGCTCCAGCGTTTTTTCAACTGTTTCAGGCTCGATCCCCATAGGTATCTCCATGTATGGATCTACCTCGGGCATCATATATACAGGGTGAAGCTTTCCTAAAACGGCTGCGCTTACTGCAGACCTGTGGGCATTTCTGGGTATCAATATTTTATCTCCCGGCTTTGTAGCCGCCATTATCATGGCATATATGCCTGAAGTGGTCCCATTTACAAGAAAAAAAGTACGATCTGCTCCAAAAGCCCCGGCTGCAAGATTTTGAGCCTCCGCAATGGCCCCTTGAGGGCTGTGAAGGTTATCTACCCCAGGGACTTCAGTGGTATCCATCTCTATGATATTATCCATCAAATATTCTAAGCCCAGCCTTTGAAAAATCCTGCCTCTCTTATGACCCGGCATATGAAAGGGCAGCGCTTTGGAAGCTGCATATCCTTTCAAGGATTTCAAAACGGGCATATCATCATAAATCATAGTATTTTCCTTTCAAGGTATCCCTCTGGGGTCTGGGTTGCTGCAACCACTAAAAGGCACTGAATTTCACGGAAAAACACGGAAATAAAGTTATACTAACATATCACAGCTTTATAAAGCTCACTTTGTAACTAGAATCTATAATCATATCCTTCAGTGATTCCCGTTCCCCCTAAGCTTAAAGTTTATAGTTCTGAGTTCTTAGCTCTATTATACATATATATTCGTTCTTAATAAAGGATTTAATGGATATAAATTGATTATTTCACCTTTTTCGAATATAATTTGAATTAAGAATGCTGCTGATTGCGCTCAATCAAATATGGCTATAATCATAACAAGAGGTGAGATCGTTACATGAAAAACGAAATAGATGAATATAAAAACTATATAATAAAAACCACAGCTATACTCTTAAAAATTGCTACATATGCCTTAATATTTCTGGCAACCGTCCTGAGCCTGAAATTGATTTTCCGCTATCTGTCCCCATTTATATTCGCAATATTATTGTCCTTTTTGATCAAGCCTATAGCGAAATTCTTCCAGTCTATGAAAATCGGCAAAGGAGTTTCCATGGCTATATCAATAATACTTGTATACGGCGGCCTGGCCGCACTGCTTGCATTAGCCATAACAAGGGGTGTATCGGAGCTTGTAGATCTGACTTATAGACTTCCTGCTTATTCAAATGATGTGTATGATTTCTTTTCGAATTTGTCAAAGGAAGCCCAAAACCTATATTTTCAGCTTCCTAAAGAGGTCACTACCTATGCCACGGATATAGCAAAGAGCATTCTGGATAAATTGGGCATCTTGTTAAGCAGCACGGCTAAATCCGCTGTGAATACACTTTATAAATTGCCGGGGTTCGCAATATTATTCCTGATCACCACAGTTGCAACCTTCTTTTTTGCCAAGGATTCAGAGAAAATCGGAGACTTCTTATTAAGACAATTCACTCCTGCATGGAAGGAGAAATTGTTCAACTTCAAAAAAAATCTGCTCAATGCCCTCATAGGATTTTTGAAGGCCCAATTGATACTTCTCACCATAACCTTTACGGAATCATTGATAGGGCTTAATATCATAGGCATAAAATATGCCTTTATCATATCCGTATTCGTAGCATTGGTTGATATACTTCCTATTTTAGGAACCGGAAGCGTTTATGTGCCTTGGGGGATAATATCTATCATAGCCGGGAAATATAAATTGGGCATATCCCTTCTCGTATTATATGGCATAATTGTTACAATAAGATATATGATAGAGCCAAAGATCGTAGGGCAGCAGTTGGGCATTCATCCGCTTATTTCTCTCATATCTATGTATATAGGCATCAAAGTTATGGGAGCCGGCGGAGTAATAATTGGCCCTACAGTGGCAGTAACTATTAAAGCTTCCCAAAATGCAGGCATTTTGCCCAGGTTTAAATAGAAGAAACCCCGGATAGGATTAAATCCGGGGTTTCTTCATATTGTATTCCATATTGATTCTTGCTATAATAGCAGTCCTGGGATAAACAGCGGCAAATAGACATAAACAAGAAACATAGCAATCAAGCCAAACAAATATGGCCATACTGCCTTGGCTATCCGCTCAATAGGCATGCCTGTAATGCTGGAGCCAACAAACAAATTGATTGCTACTGGCGGAGTGATCATGCCTATAGAGATGCCCACGGTGAATATGATCCCAAAATGTACTAAATTGATCCCAAGGGCACGCACTAACGGCAAGAACACCGGTGTCAGCAAGATAACTGCAGATGATGTCTCCATAAAAACGCCTGCTATTAATATAATAACAGCAATCAATAATAAAATAACGTATTTGCTGCTGGATACGGATAGTATTCCTTGTGCTACGGCTTCTGGTATCTTCCAGTTGGCAAGAACCCATCCAAACACTCCGCTGCACGCTATGATAATCATAATAATAGCTGAGGTCTTTGCACTTCCCAACATGATCTTTCCCAGCTCTTTCAAAGTGAGGTCACGGTATATGAACATCGAAACCGCCATGGAATATACCACCGCTACTGCTGCCGCCTCTGAGGGCGTGAAATAGCCTGAAAATATACCGCCGAGAATAATCAAGGGCATCAGCAAACCCCAGATAGATTGTTTAAAAGTTACCAGCACGTTTCTCCAGGAAAATGCTGTACTCAAGGGATAATTATATTTATATGCCTGGAGAAGGGAAATGGCGATTAAGATGCCTCCCATCATAACTCCCGGCAAAAAGCCATTTTTAAAGAGCTGTGTCACGCTTTGGTCTGCAATAACCGCATATAACACCATAGGCACCGAAGGAGGAATGACTACGCCAATACAGCCTGCAGAAGCAATAAGCGCAGTAGATGAATCCTCCTTGTATCCTCTATTTTTGAGCTCAGGTATGAGTGTAGCACCCACAGCAGCTGTTGTTGCAGCACCGGAGCCTGAAATAGCCGCAAAAAACATACCGGCTATAATAGAAACCACAGATAGCCCGCCCCTTATTCTGCCGGTAAGGGACTCGGCGAAGGTAACCAGTTTTCGTGACATGGTCCCGCGTGCAAGCAAATCACCTGCGAGTATAAAAAAAGGTACTGCGGTAAGCGGGAAGGAGTCAGTGGCGGCAAATAAGCGCTGCACTACTATAAGAAGCCTTACATCTCCCTTAACGAGTACCGCGATAGCTGCGATGGCTATGGCAAAAGCAATGGGTATGCCTATCAAAAGTCCGATTATGAAAACAGAAAATAGCAATGCAGTCATTCCCCCGCCGCCTCCTTTTTAACAAATATCTGGATTATTGCATTAAATGCATGCAGCAGCATCACACCACATCCAAGAGGTATGGCCATGTACATCAGGCTCATAGGAATACGCAGTGCTGCAGAAAGCTGGGTGCCTTGCTTGTCCATATATTTGAAACCATAGTATACAGCAATTGCAAATAACGCTCCGCACAATAGATGTACCAAAATCTGTGCACCCTTTTGCAGCTTCTGCGGTAACTTCTCTTGTGCAAATGTCACTGAAATATGCCCTCCTTTTTTATATACACAGCCCGCACCAATAAAGGTTGACCATACTAAAAGATAACGTGTAACCTCCTCACTCCATGAAAGGGCAGTGAAGAACACACGGCATATGATTTGCAGGGATGTAGTCAGCACCATTCCGGCCAGCATTGCTACCAAAATGACGCTGCATATCTTATCGAGCAAATCGCTCACTTTATTTATTGCTCTTGCAACCGCCATAGAATGCACCCCCCTTTATTGCTATCTATTTAAGAGCCGCCCCGATCCTTGAAAGATATTCGCTATACTGAGGATATCTTTCATATACTTTAGCAACTGCTGCTTTGAAGCTTTCCAGATCCGGTTCCTTGATTATTGTCATCCCGTTTTGTTCCAGTTCAGCCATTTGCTTTTCTTCATTCTGTGCAACCCATTCACGCTCATATTCTGCAGCCTCTTGAGCCGAATCTGCGAATATTTTCTGTACATCTCCAGGCAAGCTGTTGAATTTGTCAAGGCTCATGGTGATCAGTGCAGCCGCATAAGCATGGCGAGTCATAGTAACATATTTCTGCGATTCCCAAAGCTTGAAGGCATGAATTACATTAACAGGGTTTTCCTGTCCTTGAATAGTCTTTTGCTGTAAAGCGGTAAGTGCTTCAGTCCATGCCATAGGCACAGTGTTTACTCCTAATGCTCCAAAAGTAGCTATGTAAACCTCATTTTCCATGACTCGAATCTTTAAATCCTTGATATCGGCTGCTTTTTCTACAGTGCGAACACTGTTGGTGAGATTGCGGAAACCCCTCTCTGCATAGGCAAGCCCCTTGAGCTGTGCAGCTTCTAATTTAGCAAGCAACTCCTTGCCTATCTCGCCATCAAGGACTTTGTATACATCCTCATTGCTGCTGAACAGGAAAGGCATGTCCAAAACACCCATTTCAGGTGCAAAGTTAACAAAAGGCCCGCTTGTTATTATCCCCATGTCAAGAGTGCCCATCTGCATGCCCTCTAACATGGTTCGCTCGTCTCCCAGAGCAGCGTTGGGATAGATTTCGATTTTATAAGCATTATTAGTGCGTTGTGCCACCAGCTCTGCAAACTTTTCAGCAGCGATCTGGAAGCTGTCTTGTTCGTTGACAGTAGTACCTAATTTGATGACAACTGATTTGCCAGGAGCCTCAGCAGCAGGTGTTTCTGAGGCAGGTGCTCCTCCTGAAGATGGTGCTGCTTTCTGCGCACAGGAAGCAAGACCAAATACCATGATTAAAGTCAATAGTACAGCCATTATACGTTGCATTTTTTTCATATTCTTAGCCCCCTTAATTTTTTTATATTCTGCCTCGCTATTGTATATAGCGAAGGAATAGAATTCAAAACAGCAATATACTTTCGTCTATTCTCCAAATATTGCTCCGGTGTTAGCAGAGGTAACCATTTTGCGGTAACGCTTGAGATACCCGTTCGGTACAGGTTTTTCCAAAGGTACAAACTTGGCTTTTCTGGCAGCTATGGTTTTTTCATCTACTAAGAGCTCCAATTTATTGTTGGGAATGTCGATACTGATGGTATCTCCTTCTTCTATAATACCGATCAAACCTCCGGCAGCAGCTTCAGGTGATATATGGCCTATTGCTGCCCCTCTGGATGCACCGGAAAATCTCCCGTCAGTAATCAGTGCTACGGTATTGTCCAGGCCCATGCCTGCGATAACCGATGTCGGCGTAAGCATTTCCCGCATGCCGGGACCCCCTTTAGGCCCCTCGTAGCGTACTACAACTACATCTCCCGCTGCCACTTTGCCTGCCATAAGAGCCTCTACGCACTCTTCTTCGCTATTATAGACTTTGGCAGGGCCGCTATGGACCATCATCTCCGGCAGTACGGCGCCTTTTTTTACTACTGCACCGTCTAAGGCCAGGTTGCCCCAAAGAATCGCAAGCCCGCCATCAGGCGAATATGCATTTTCACGGCTTCTTATAATACTATGATCCTTAACAAATGCATCTTTAATATTTTCACCAACTGTCTTGCCGGTCACAGTCATGCAATCGGTATGTATCAGGCCGTATTTGTCCAGCTCCTTCAACACAGCAGGAAGGCCGCCTGCCTGCCATAGATCTACTAAACAATCGGAGCCTGCAGGGCTTAGCTTAACTAATTGAGGTGTTGCCTTGCTTATGCTGTTTATATCTTCCAGGTTGACTTTGATACCGGCCGAATGTGCAATAGCAGGAAGATGAAGCACCGTATTGGATGAGCAGCCTAATGCCATATCTGCCGTAAGGGCATTATGCAATGCATCAGGCGTTATAATATCCCTGGGAAGAATATTCTTTCCCAGCAGTTCCATCACCCTCATGCCCGCTTCCTTAGCAAGCCGTATGCGGGAAGCGTGGACAGCGGGAACAGTTCCGTTGCCGGGCAAGCCCATTCCGATTACCTCTGTCATACAATTCATTGAATTGGCTGTGAACATTCCTGCGCATGAGCCGCAGCCCGGACATGAATACTCTTCTATCTCAGCCGCATCCTCCGCAGTCATCTTATTTGCACCCACTGAACCTACCGCCTCAAATGCGCTTGTAACCGTAAGCTTTTTGTTGTTACTATAACCGGGCATCATTGGACCTCCGCTGACAAATATGCTGGGTATGTTTAATCTTAATGCAGCCATCAGCATCCCGGGCACAATTTTGTCACAGTTAGGAACGAATACCAAAGCATCAAAGGGATGTGCCATTGCCATTATTTCTATAGAATCCGCAATATGTTCCCGGCTGATCAGTGAATATTTCATCCCTTCATGTCCCATTGCAATTCCGTCACATACCCCAATTGCAGGAAATTGGAAAGGTGTTCCCCCTGCCATACGCACTCCGGCTTTAACTGCTTCCACAATGCTGTCCAGGTGGAGATGCCCCGGGATAATATCATTCTGGGCATTTACAATACCGATCATAGGCTGTCGTATTTCTTTGTCCGTCAATCCTAAAGCCTTGAACAGCGCCCTGTGTGGAATTCTCGTCACACCTGCCTTCATTTGGTCACTTCTCATATTCTCTTTCCTCCGTTTCAAGTCCAAGTAATATATTTGGATTTTAAATTCTATATAAGTTGCAATAAATACGTTACATAGCTTTTATATTGACTGATAACGATTGCGGAAGCTCCGAGACTTAGACTTTGTAAGCTTGCATAGGGTTGCGTCAAAACTAACAAANNCTGCTGTAAAATATTTAATGCGGTATATATACATTAAATTATACGTCATATGATGTCTATATGGTTTGATTTAACACTTAATAGGGTTTTCAAGAATCGTTTGCAAACGTTGTATGATGTCTTAACGAAATTTTATCCTTTATTCAGCGATATGTCAACATTTTTATATTATTATGCATAGAGACATACTATGTATCAGGCTAATAAAAAATAAATACTGAGTTTTGAAAACAAATGTGGTATAATGTCTATATAATTTATTTGGAAAAAAGGAGAAATAAATGGCTAACAACTTTATTCCTATTTCCCAAAACATTGCAAATATAATAAGCGATATGATCTTTTTGGAAAAAAGGTATAAACCCAATGATAAGCTTCCCAATGAAAACCAGCTTGCCGAAGAGCTGGGAGTGAGCCGCACAACAATACGTGAGGCCGTAAAAACGCTTGTTGCAAACGGTGTATTGACAATAGAGCGGGGACGGGGCACTTTTGTTACGGCAAATCCATATGTACAAAATGATCCCTTTGGCATTTCTTATTTAGAGGATAAAAAGAAGCTGGTGCATAACTGGTTTGAGATGCGGCTTATACTGGAGCCTGCCAATGTTCGTCTTGTAGTGGAGCGGGCAAGCGATGAGGAGATCAGAGAAATTATTTCATATGAACGCAAAGCTGCAGAGCTGATTCTGGCCGGTGAACCATATGCTGAAGCAGATCAGCAATTTCATGCCGCGATTGCAAAAGCAACACATAATAGTGTTATTGAGCTCATGCTGCCCGCTATAGAGGCCTCCATAAGCGATGCTATCAATACGGCAGTATATGNNGGACACATGAGCTTTCTTCCGAGAACGCCCTGACCAACCATCGTCTCATCTCCCATTTCATTGAACAGCGGGATGCCAATGGTGCTGCCCTCGCCATGTATTATCATATTAAAAGAGGTATCACCGATATGGGCTGCTAGCATAATAAAATAAAACCGTAACAAGATATAGATTCTGTTACGGTTTTATAATTATTGTTCCAAAAAATAAAAAATGGCTCCTCAAGTTGGACT
>DPSW01000062.1:0-1882 GCA_003527145.1 Clostridiaceae bacterium
GGTGAAGCTGTTTGACAAACCCCACGGAGTGATAATAAACAAGTATATCGAAGGAGAAACTGTGGCGGATGATTACTGCTCCCAAAACAGGATACCTGTTCTTGCAAGGATTCCATATGATGATAATATTGGTTCCATGAATTCGCAAGGAAGGATTGCTGCTGCAGAGGATGATAAATACCNNAAGAGTTCAAGAGGAGGTGCAGCATGAAGCAGTTGCTCATATTGAGCGGTAAGGGCGGTACAGGCAAGACCACCGCAGCAGGAGCCTTTATAAAGCTGGCTGAAAATAAAGCCTTCGCAGATTGCGATGTGGATGCACCAAATCTTCATATAATTTATTCTGATGGGGAGATAAAAGAAGAAAAACCCTATTATGGATTAAAAAAAGCCGTGAAAAATTATGATATATGTATCCAATGCGGAAAATGTGAAGAGCTATGCCGCTTCGGAGCCATAAGGAATGGCATTTTGAAGCCCATGGAATGCGAGGGCTGCGGTGTATGTGAGGCTTTTTGCCCTGTAAAAGATGACAAAGGTAAAAAAGCGATTCATTTGGAGAAAAATATATCAGGGATTACAACGGTATCAGCAATTAATGGAGAAATCTTTTCACAAGCACAGCTTAGAATGGGTAACGGAGCATCCGGAAAGCTGGTGACAGAGGTAAAGAAAAAGCTTAAAGATTTTACCGATGGAGAGGAATTAGCTATAATAGATGGCTCGCCAGGCATAGGATGCCCCGTAATAGCATCTATAAGCGGAGCAGATCTGGTTTTAATAGTAGCAGAGCCAACCCTTTCGGGAATCCATGATATGAAAAGAATTATTGATACTGTAAAGAGGTTTGGAGCTCCTTGTTTAGTTTGCATCAATAAATATGATGTAGATTTAGATAATGCTTCTGAGCTTGAAGGGTTTTGCAATAAAGAGCGTATACCTATAGTAGGTAAGATTCCCTATGATCCTCTGGTGGTTAAAGCAGTAAATCAGGGAAAGACTATTATTGATATGCTTGATAGTCCTGCAGCAGAGGCATTGAAAAATATATGGAGGGAAACATATAGAGTTTTGATAAATTAGAAACAACTATTTTGTATANNAGGAATCGCAATTCAATATTACAACTATTTTGTATATATGAGAGGAGAGTTGATTTATGAAAATCGCAGTAGCAAGAGAAGGAAATAAGGTAGCGCAGCATTTTGGACATTGCGAGGGCTTTGAAATATTTACAGAGGAAGCAGGCAGGATAAGCGGAAAGCAATTTTTCCAAAATCCAGGGCATAAACCCGGTTTTTTGCCTAATTACCTAAATGACTTGGGTGTTAACGTAATAATTTCCGGTGGTATGGGCAGCGGAGCCATCGAAATATTTAATGAAAAGAACATTGAAGTCATAACAGGTGCTTCAGGTGACCCGTCACACAATGCGGAGAGCTATTTAAAGGGAGAGCTTAAATCTGCGGGCAGTGTCTGCCATGAGCATGAGCACCATGACTCATGCGAGGGACATTAAAAAATAATACCCCAATCGGGGTATTATTTTTTCCCAAAGGTGCTGATCAGCACTTTGACTATTTCGCTTATGATCTTCACATATTCTACAGCCTCTTGAGTGCCTGAGCTTACGGCAGCCACAGTCTCGGCTACCGTATCGCCTATAGAATCTACCGTAGCTGCTGCCTTCTCCACACCCTGCTTNNGATGGAAGGAAGCTTGTCCAAAGTTTTGTCAATATCAGATTCGTGTTTGTCCAATATTCCTCTCACCTTTTTCAATATGCAGGTGAGGTGGCTCAATGCAATAAACAGATATATGCCCAGCCCTGTTGCGATCAGAAAAAGTATGAGCAGTCCCAGATCCCTATACGATATCATAT
>DPSW01000062.1:1930-5482 GCA_003527145.1 Clostridiaceae bacterium
CAGCTCTCATGATCGTCGCAGCATTTGTCTCCTCCTGCGGCAACTTCTTCATCGGCCTCTTTATCCTTCTTAAGATTAGCTATCTTCTCTTTTCCTTCTTCCACTATTTTGGATATCTTTTCTCCGACTTCTCCTGCGCCTTCCTTTACGCTTTGAGCAGCATTTTTAGCAGCATCTGCTATGTCCTTCCTGGTCTATTCGCCGGCTTTAGGAGCCAGGAGCACACCTGCAGCCGCACCCACTGCCGCACCCACCCCCAGGCCTACTCCTACTTTCTTAGCTGTATCTATTGCCTGAGCTTTTTTCTTCTCTTTTTTAGATTTGTTTAAAACATCTCTTAATGACATTGATAACCCTCCTTATATCGAATACTTTGTATATTTATATAATTATACTGGAAAACCATGCTAATTTCAATAAACGAATATATTAACAATAATGGGTAAAAATAAGTTAGGTAAAATTTTCATATGGATAGCCTAGTTGCATATATAGGAAAAGAAAAACAATGTAATACGGAGTTAAATTGAAATATTAGGCGAATATAGCCAAAAAACCCACTAAAATAGGAAATTATGAATTTGCCAATAATAATTTCATTAATTATTATAATAATGTAATTAGCACTCAACGCTAACGAGTGCTAATAAAAAGAAAACATATAAATTTTAAATACAAAAACTTTAAGGAGGGGTATTAATGAATATCAAACCACTTGGAGACAGAGTAGTTATTAAAGTATTGGAAAGCGAAGAAACAACTAAAAGCGGTATAGTTCTACCGGGCACTGCAAAGGAAAAGCCAATGCAGGGCGAAATCCTGGCTGTCGGCTCAGGCGAGATTGTAGACGGCAAGAAGGTTCCTTTGGAATTAAAGGTTGGAGACAGGGTAATATACTCCAAATATGCAGGAACAGAAGTCAAGATGGACGGAGCAGAATATCTGATCCTCAGACAAAATGATGTATTGGCAATAGTAGAATAATAAAGGGAGGTTAAATAAATGGCAAAGCAGATTAAATTTAGCGAAGATGCAAGAAGATCTCTTGAAAGAGGAGTAAATCAACTGGCTGACACAGTTAAGATAACTCTCGGACCAAAGGGAAGAAATGTTGTTTTAGATAAGAAATTCGGTTCTCCCCTGATCACAAATGATGGTGTTACTATAGCGAAAGAAATAGAGCTGGAAGATGCTTTTGAAAATATGGGAGCTCAGCTGGTAAAAGAAGTCGCAACCAAAACAAATGATGTTGCAGGCGACGGAACAACTACAGCTACAATTCTGGCTCAGGCTATAATCAGAGAAGGCTTGAAAAACGTTGCAGCAGGTGCAAACCCGATGGTATTGAAGAGAGGTATAGCCAAGGCTGTCGAGGCTGCTGTAGAACAATTGAAGAACGTTTCCAAGCCCATAGAGAGCAAATCCGCCATAGCGCAGGTTGCTTCCATATCAGCAGGAGAAGAGGCAATAGGGGATATAATTTCAGAAGCTATGGAAAAGGTAGGCAAGGATGGCGTTATAACCGTTGAAGAATCAAATACCTTCGGTACAGAGCTTGATGTAGTTGAAGGAATGCAGTTTGACAGAGGTTATGTTTCCATGTACATGATCACAGATACGGAAAAGATGGAAGCTGTATTGGATGATCCGTATATACTTATCACAGATAAAAAATTATCCAATATTCAAGATCTTCTTCCGGTATTAGAGCAGATCGTACAGCAGGGCAAAAAGCTTTTGATAATTGCAGAAGATATTGAAGGGGAAGCGCTTTCAACATTGGTTGTAAATAAACTAAGAGGAACCTTTACTTGTGTGGCTGTAAAAGCTCCCGGCTTCGGCGACAGAAGAAAGGCAATGCTTGAAGATATAGCTGTGCTCACAGGCGGTCAGGTGATATCCGAAGAACTTGGCTTAGACCTTAAGGAAACAAAGCTCAGTCAATTAGGAAGAGCAAGACAGGTCAAAGTCCAGAAGGAAAACACCATAATCGTTGACGGTGCAGGCGATGCTCAGGTTATAAAGGATAGAGTAAGACAGATAAAAGCTCAGATAGAAGAGACAACTTCTGATTTCGATAGAGAAAAGCTTCAGGAAAGGCTTGCAAAACTGGCAGGCGGCGTGGCAGTTATCAAAGTCGGCGCTGCAACAGAAACTGAGCTCAAAGAAAGAAAGCTTAGGATCGAAGATGCTCTTGCAGCTACAAGAGCAGCTGTAGAAGAAGGTATAGTACCTGGCGGCGGAGCTGCTCTGATAAGCGCAATAAAGGTTGTTGAAGGCTTATTGAAGGATGCTCATGGCGACGAAAAGACAGGTATTCAAATTGTAAGAAGGGCTTTGGAAGAACCTGTAAGACAGATTGCAGAAAATGCAGGCCTTGAAGGCTCAGTAATAGTAGAAAAGGTTATCAACAGCGAAGCCGGAGTGGGATATGATGTGACAAACGATAAGTATGTCAATATGATAGAAGCAGGTATAGTTGATCCTACAAAGGTTACAAGATCCGCATTGCAGAATGCTGCATCTATAGCATCAATGCTTCTTACAACTGAAAGCATAGTAGCAGACCTTCCTGAAAAGGAAAAACCCATGATGCCCGGAGGCGGAATGGGCGGAGATATGGGAATGTACTAAAATAGATAAAAAGCTGCGAATTATCGCAGCTTTTTGTGCTTTTTGGCTGGCGCCTGGATGATGCCTTCCAAAACTCTGATAGCGTTATCTTGCGTCCGAATAAAGAATACTGTTAATAATTGGCCTTAGGAAGTATAATAGTAGATAAGAAACTGGATTGGGAGGTAATCGCTTTGGAAAGATTGACTCACATAAATGAGAAAGGCTATGCAAAGATGGTGGATGTTACGGAAAAAGAGGAAAGCTTGAGAGAAGCGGTGGCTCGAGGTTCCATCTATATGAAAAAGGAAACCATAAGAGCTGTAAGCGAAGGCAAAATAAAAAAAGGAGATGTGCTGTCTGTAGCTCAGGTGGGCGGAATAATGGGAGCCAAGAGCACTTCTGTCATAATACCAATGTGCCATAATATCAATATTTACGGTGCGGATCTCGAATTTAATATTGATAAGGAAAACTGCAAAATAGATATCATTGCAACGGTAAAAACATACGGAGTTACGGGCGTCGAGATGGAGGCTTTGACGGCCGTATCGATTGCAGCCCTTACTATATATGATATGTGCAAAGCCATAGACAAAGAAATGGTCATATCCGATATACATCTTGTGAAAAAAACAGGCGGCAAATCAGGCGATTTTTATTTCAGGGACTTAGGTTCTAAATGTTAAAAAAGATGGGTTTTAGAACTCAGGAGGGACTGGGGTATTCCTTACGGGTCATAGGGGAACGAAGAACCACTAAAAGACACGAAGACAACACGAAAAAACACTAAATGATCAAATAATCTGACAGGTAGATGGGCGGTTTAAAGCGAAGCCTGTCGTCCTGAGCACCCATGATTTTCATAACAATGACATGGGTTATTGCTCTCTTCCGTGTAATTCAGTGCCCCACTCAGTGTCTTTCAGTGGTTTCCGT
>DPSW01000062.1:5490-13274 GCA_003527145.1 Clostridiaceae bacterium
GCGGCTAGCGGCTGACCTATAAGGAATACCCCATAGAAAAGAAGGAGGAAGCTTATGAGCAAAGATTTTACATTTACATTCGGTATAATCACAGTCAGCGATAAAGGCTCCAGAGGAGAACGGAAAGATGAATCGGGGCCGACAGCGGAAGACTTGCTGAAGCCCATGGGCGGGATTATGAAAAAATATATGATGGTGCCGGATGAAAGAGAAGATATAAAAAAAGCGATAAAAGAAATGGCTGACAGCTTGAACATCGATATGATTTTGACAAGCGGCGGAACAGGCTTTTCACCCAGGGATGTCACTCCGGAAGCCACTTTGGAGATGATTGAGAGGATTGTGCCGGGGATACCTGAAGCCATGAGGGCTGAAAGCCTTAAAGCGACGCCTAAGGCAATGCTTTCCAGAGCTGTGGCAGGTATCAGAGGCAGATCTCTTATAATAAATCTGCCCGGAAGCCCCAAAGGAGTGCGAGAATGTCTAAGCGTTGTAATTCCAGTGCTGAGGCATGGCATAGAGACTTTAAGGGGAGAAACTTCCGAATGCGCCGAAAGGAAATAGAATCAATTTCCCATAAATCTGATAGCTGATAAATAGAATTAATTGCTTCTAAACTAATTGACAAAGCATTAACAATATATTAGAATAAATATGATAAAAAAATAACTCCGAGTCGGTAGTCCAAAGAACTTTTTCTTATGGAGCACAGGCTAACGGGTTGAATGAAAATGTTCATGCTGCCCGTGTGTGGAAAGGAGCTAAATTTGAGAACCGTAGCCTTAATGGTATACGGATTTGTTTATGGTTGTTAATAAACTCCTTTTTTGGGGAGTTTATTTTTTAGTAACTTATCCAATTTACATGACAAGGGGGATAAACATTATGGAAATGGTAAACCTGACAATTGATGGTATCAAAACCCAAGTACCAAAAGGTACAACAGTTTTGGCAGCTGCTAGGTCATTAAACATTAATATTCCTACACTTTGCTTTTTAAAAGATATTAATGAGGTCGGAGCATGCAGAATGTGCGTTGTTGAGGTAAAGGGAGCCAGATCTTTGCAGGCGTCATGTGTGCTTCCCGTTGCAGAAGGCATGGAAGTAAAAACCAATTCAAAAGACGTGAGAGAAGCCAGATCTGTAATTCTCAAGCTTATATTGGCCAGACATGAAAGAGAATGTTTGACATGCTCCAGAAACCTTAACTGCGAGCTTCAAAAGCTTTGTGAAGAAATGGGCATAGATGGTTTGGACTTCCAAGGAGAAAAGATAACATACGCGGTAGACACAGCATCACCTTCAGTGGTCAGGGATCAGAATAAATGCATACTTTGCGGAAGGTGTATAAGCGTTTGCANNATGTACAGGGCACTGGGGTTATTAACTTTGCAAGAAGAGGAGTCAAGACGACTGTAACCACCTCCTATGATAAAGGCTTGTCTGAAGTAGCCTGCATAAATTGCGGCCAATGCATAAAGGTATGTCCTGTGGGCGCATTAAGGGAGAAAGATGACAGAGACAGAGTCTGGGAAGCATTGGATAACAGCGATATGTACGTTGTAGCACAGACAGCTCCAGCGGTTAGAGTTGCTTTGGGTGAAGAATTCGGTATGCCCGTAGGCACTAATGTAGAAGGAAAGATGGTATCTGCCTTAAAGAGATTAGGCTTTGATAAAGTTTTCGACACGGATTTTGCTGCAGACTTAACAATAATAGAAGAAGGCACTGAACTTTTAGGCAGGATTAAAAACGGCGGAAAGCTTCCGATGATCACTTCCTGTTCTCCGGGCTGGATAAAGTATTGTGAACATTATCACAACGATTTCCTTGATAATCTTTCAAGCTGCAAGTCACCGCACCAGATGCTGGGCGCATTGACAAAATCCTATTATGCAGAGAAGATGGGTATTGATCCCAAGAAAATTTTTGTTGTATCCATAATGCCTTGTACAGCCAAGAAGTTTGAATCCGGCAGAGAAGAATTGGAAGTTGACGGCTTTAGGGATGTAGATGCTGTCATAACCACCAGAGAACTGGCAAGGATGATCAAAGAAGCAAGAATGGATTTCGGTACCTTGGAAGATAGCAAATTCGATAAGGTTATGGGCGAATCAACAGGTGCTGCTGTAATATTCGGAGCAACCGGCGGTGTAATGGAAGCTGCTTTGAGGACTGTAGCAGATATTCTCACAGGACAGGATTTAAAGGACATAGATTATAACCCTGTAAGAGGACTTGAGGGAATTAAAGAAGCAGCAGTTAAGATAGGAGATCTTGAGGTAAAGGTTGCTGTGGCCCACGGTACAGCCAACGCAGGAAAGCTTCTTGATAAAGTTAGAAATGGGGAAGCCGACTATCACTTCATAGAAGTGATGGGTTGCCCCGGAGGATGCATAAATGGCGGAGGACAGCCGATTATAATAGATAAGGAAAAGACTGAAGAGGTATGCAGAAAAAGAGCTCAGGGGCTATATACCATGGACGCTGAAATGCCTTTGAGAAAATCTCATAAGAATCCTGAAATCAAAGCTTTATACGATGAGTATTTAGGAGAAGCCAACGGGCATAAAGCTCACCACCTGCTCCATACTCATTATGTTAAGAGAGAAAGGGTATAGATCATGATAGATAAAAGTACCAAGACCTTAACCAGAGCCGCTATACTCCTTGCGGTGGNNGGCTTTAGTCTTTCAATTTGTGAAGATGGGTCAGCTGGTAACGGGCTCTGGTATCAATGCAGTACTGATCGTTGCGGCTCAGATATGCGGTTTGCCTTGGGCGGCAGCAATCGGTGCTATAACCCCTTTTATGTCCGTAGTTTTGGGGGTTAATCCTCCAGCATTGATTCCCGTGGTTCCGTTTATTGTAGCAGGCAACATTTTATATGTGGTCGTCTATTCTATATTAAAGACCAAAGGGAAAATAATAGGGGTTGGCCTTGCTGCCTTGTTGAAGTTTGGATTGTTGTATTCTGCAGTAAACTATTTTGTAGCCGTAAAACCGCCTATAAAGGTGGCCCTCAGCTTTCCGCAGCTATTTACCGCATTAATGGGAGGCGCTGTAGCTCTTATAATAATCAAAGTATTGGACAGAACGCAGAAAACTGAAGAATAGACAACTTTCAGAATCAACTGGTACAACATTCAGTTAGAAAAATAAATATATAGAAGACTAGCTTTGCATCAATCATTTATGCAGAGTTAGTCTTTTTTGTTTGTTTGAGTTGACGGTATTTTTTCAATGGTTTATTATGAAATTATCTGAATATGCGGTCATCACATCATCATTAAAAATCTCTACCGCTCATAGACCCATTGTGAGGAAAATGTTAAAATTAACCTGAGGGAGATAATGTATATTATAATAGAAAGGAACATCTTGATGGAAAAGAGATTGCTTACTCCAAAAGAGATTGCTCAGGCTACTATTGATGCCGGTGCCGGCAAAGCGAAGCTTTCGGTGATCCATATGATTATTTTGGGTATTTTTGCAGGAGCCTTTATAGGCTTTGGCGCTCAAGGAGCAATCATTATCGGGCAGACTTATGCAAGTATTGATCTGGGCATGTCTAAATTTATTTTTGCCGCGGCCTTCCCGGTAGGATTGATGCTTGTTGTTATTTGCGGCGGAGAGCTTTTCACCGGGAATAATTTGATGGTATTGGGCTGCTTGAATTGCAATTATAAAGTCAGAGACCTTCTTAGAAATTGGGCAGTAGTTTATTTCTCAAATTTTGCGGGCTCCGTCATATTGGCCTTACTGGTGGCCAACAGCGATCTCATGACGGGAGCAGCAGCAGAAAAGGCGATAGCAATAGCAAATGCCAAGGTTGCCATACCCTTTGGAGCCGCTGTTATAAGAGGCATTTTGTGCAATATCCTTGTCGTACTGGCTGTCTGGATGGCCACAGGATCGAGAGATATTATAAGCAAAATATTTTCCTGCTGGTTTCCCATAATGCTTTTTGTGCTCTGCGGTTATGAACATAGTGTGGCAAATATGTATTTTGCGCCTTTGGGAATGTTCATAGGTGCACCAATCACCTGGGGCCAAATCTGGATGAAGAACTTGATCCCCGTGACCATCGGAAACATTATCGGCGGCGCTGTAATAGTTCCTTTATCCTATTACAACGTATATATAAGGACGGCAAAGGTTTCACCCGATGCTGAAGACGGCCCAGAAAAGGTATAAAAGCTTTGAAAAAGATATAAATATATGATATCTTAAATATAGTAAGATTTTCCGAGTTTAATTTTCTAAAGGACAAGCCCATGAAAATTAAACCGAAGGGCTCCGGCAGAAATGCTGAAGCCTCCCGTATTTGGAAAGGAAAAATCAGATTCTATTATATTAGAATTAGAAGAGCAATCCTTTCGGATTGCTCTTTTTGAGCTTGGTACCAAACATGGTTATATGCAATAATCTTTATTTTTTTATTAAAACAGGCGAAAGGTGATTTTCATGACATATTTTGCAGAAGCGTTTACTAAAGCTCTCAGCCTTCTTTTCTCCTTCGATAAGGAACTCTACGGCATAATTCTTCTGACGCTCAAAATATCTGCAGTATCCCTGATAATAAGCAGCATAATGGGCATTCCCATTGCTGCAATACTGTATATGAAAAAGTTTCCCGGGCGAGGGATCATACTCAATATAATCAACACCTTTATGGGCCTTCCCCCTGTGGTGGTAGGCTTATTTGTGTATATCATGCTTTCCAATCAGATGGGGCTGTTCGGCGATCTGAGATTGCTGTTTACACCGGCTGCAATGATAATAGCACAGACAATATTAGCATTGCCTATTGTGACGGGGCTTACCCATACCGCTCTTATGTCTTTGGATGACCTGCTAATAAAAACTTCAATTACAATGGGTGCATCTCCCTTTCAGCTTTTTGCTGTCATCCTGAGAGAAGCCAGATATGGCATCGGCACAGCGGTTATAACCGCCTTTGGAAGGCTCATGGCTGAGGTCGGTGCAGTTATGATGGTAGGAGGCAATGTGAGATATCAGACCAGAGTGATGACCACTGCTATAGCATTGCAAAAAGGCATGGGAGAATTCCAGACAGCTCTCGCATTGGGAATCATACTTCTGCTTCTTTCCTTTATCATAAATTTTTTCCTTCAGTTTCTGAAAGGAAGGAGGGTCTGATTTGGAAGACTATATATTTAAGGCAGAGAATCTAAAAAAAGAATATTTGGGCAGAACTGTATTAGATATTGAAGAGATGAAAATACAAAAGGAAAAGATTACTGCAGTCATAGGTCCAAGCGGAGCGGGCAAGAGCACTCTTTTACACCTGCTCAATGTAATAGAAGCACCTTCCTCAGGCAGTATATGGTTTGAAGGCACTAAACTGGGAGAAAAAGCTTTGACCTTAAGCATCAGGAGAAACATGGTCATGGTATTTCAGAAGCCTTTGGTGTTTACCACCACGGTATATGAGAACCTGGCTTATGGCTTAAAGCTTAGAAAAATGAAAAAAGAAGAAATCGGTCAGAAAGTCGAAGAAGTGCTGGGGATAATCGGGCTGAAGGACAAGAGGAATCAAAATGCCGCCACTTTATCAGGGGGAGAGGCTCAAAGAGTGGCAATCGGCAGAGCTATGGTAGTGAGACCTAAGGCGCTTCTTTTAGACGAGCCTACAGCCAATCTGGACCCTGCAAATATATCTATCATTGAGGATCTGATCAAGTTTGGCAAAGCTAATTATGGCCTTTCCGTCATTATAGTCACTCATAACATGTTTCAGGCGAAGAGGCTCTCAGACAATACTATTTTTATGCTCAACGGCAAGATCGTAGATTATGATACTACGGAGAATCTGTTTAATTGCCCCAAAAATGAGATCACAGGGGCTTTTATAAATGGTAAAATGATTTATTAAAGGAGAGGGAATAATGAGAAAGAACTCAAAAATTTTTGCAACCATTCTGGTTTTGGTATTTGCTTTCAGCGTAATGCTTGGAGCAGCAACTGCCGCGTATGCGGACAATGCTCCGCTCGCAGGACTGGCCAGGACTACAGTCAATGCATATTTCAGAAAAGGACCCGGGGTTGATCAGGATATTTTAGATGTAATTAAAAAAGGAACTGAAGTAGTTGTCTTAGGCAAGGTGGGCAATTGGTACAAAATTAGCCATCCTGACAAAAGGGTGGGCTATGTCACCGGCAAATATCTGGAGGGTTTTGATAAAGGAATAGATAAGTTAGTGGAAGAAAAAATAAAGCTGGAGGAACAGCTCAAATCGTTAGAGACCAAAATCGATCTTTCCAAGCTGGAGAAGAATATAGTATTGGCGACTACAACCAGTACTCAGGACACAGGACTTTTGGATACATTGGTCCCTGCCTTCAGTAAGAAGTATGGCGTCAATGTGAAGGTTATCGCAGTGGGCACCGGTGAAGCTATAGAGATGGGCAAAAGAGGAGATGCGGATGTAATCCTTGTTCATTCCAGAAAATCAGAAGATGCCTTCGTAGCAGAGGGCTTTGGAGTGAACAGAAGAGATGTAATGTATAACTTCTTCTTGTTGGTCGGCCCCAAGGATGATCCGGCTAAAGTATCGGAAGCAAAGGATGCAGTGTCAGCCATGAAAGCGATTGCTGACAATGGATCGACCTTTATATCCAGAGGTGATGAATCGGGAACCCATAAGAAGGAAAAGGATTTATGGAAGCTGGCGAATATTGATCCAAAAGCCCAGAAATGGTACATGGAGGTTGGGCAAGGGATGGGAGCCACTTTGACCATGGCAAATGAGCAGGGAGCTTATACATTGGTTGACAGCGGTACCTGGTATGCTTATCAGGATAAAGTGAATATGAAGATAGTGCTTCAAGGGGACAAAGCATTGTTCAATCCCTACGGAGTAATTGCAATAAATCCCGCTAAATATCCTAATATAGGCTATAACTCAGCGATGGCTTTTGTCGAGTTTATAACCTCCCAGGAAGGTCAGACCATCATTAAAGAATACAAAAAGAACGGTTATCAGCTCTTTGTACCCGATGCGAAATAGTGTGCCAGATCATATGCGAAGCATAAAAAATGCTTCGCATTTTCTATCACTGACTATGGAATTATATGCAGACATGTGCTATTTTAAACTAGGGATGTGAATACATAGGGAATATGACCCTATAGGAATACCCAAAATCCTGAGCTCTGAGCCCTGAAACTTGGACTCTATTTAAGGAGGCGAAATGATGAAGCTTTTGAATGTAGATACATCTGATAAGGTTAGAAAAAAGATTGATGAGTCATTTACTGATAACTATGATAAATCGGAACAAGTTCCCACTGAACAAAGCCTGGGGAGGATAGCATTCGAAGATGTGCTGTCTCCCATCGAACTGCCTCAGTTTTCCAGATCTGTAGTGGACGGCTATGCGGTGTTATCAAGAGACACCTATGGAGCAGGCGAGAGCATGCCGGTTTTTCTGGAGGTCTCGGGTCATGTGGAGATGGGTAAGGCTGCTGAAGGCAAGGTTTCAGCGGGCAAGGCCATATATGTGCCTACAGGAGCCATGATACCTGAAGGCGCCGATGCAGTTGTGATGATAGAATACGTGGAGAACCTGGATGAAAGCACCATAGCTGTTTATACGCCGGTGGCTCCGGGTCAGGGCATTATAAAAAAAGGCGATGATGTGAAATCGGGCAGCAAGATTTTATTAAAAGGGGAAAAAATAAGATCCAGGGATATCGGAGTTTTATCAGCCCTGGGCATTGGATATATAAAGGTATTTAAAAAGCTCAAGCTTTCGGT
>DPSW01000062.1:13282-13489 GCA_003527145.1 Clostridiaceae bacterium
ACACATCTGATATCTGCTATGGCGGAGGAGTCGGGCGCGGAGATAAGCCTTAAGCTGCTGGTGCCCGATGATTTCAGCAAGCTCAGAGAAGCTATAGACCAGGCTTTAAAAATGTCGGATATAGTGGTGCTGTCGGGGGGCAGCTCCGTCGGTGCCAAGGATATGACTGCCAAGGCTATAGAATCTACAGAGGGCGGGGAGATCCTT
>DPSW01000132.1 GCA_003527145.1 Clostridiaceae bacterium
ATTTATCTAACATATATGTTAGATAAATATTGACTAACTATTATTAGGTTTATTCTTATATATCTGTATTAAATTTTTATTGAACTGCATAGAACATTAATCTATAATATATATTAAACAATTTTCTAGCTATCATGGAGGGATTTTGATGAAACTTCTAATTGAATACAATAAAGCAATTGATTTTTTAAATGCAATAATGAAGTATTGCTCCTATTGCTTAGAGGATGATGTTAGAAACAAATCTAACAATGCGCATTTTGACAACTTTATAGACTTTTCTCCCAGCATGCAAATAAAAAATTGGCTTAAGTTTGTGGACAGCGAAATATCGCCTTTTTTGAAAAGTGATTTGCTGCTTTTAACTTATAAAGTTTTAGGATTTGGAGATACATTTGCTGAAATAATATTATCAAATAATATAGCAGAACCGGAAGCTTTGATAAATACGGTTTCTGAAATGTCAGACGACAGCCTGATTAAAACTCTCTATAAATATTATAATAATGTTGGTATAAGCTTCGAAGAAGACTGCAAAACGTTAGTTGACAGCCTTTCAAAGCTTTATGATGAAGAAACAGCTAATATTTATATTCAGATAAGAAGATTTCCATCAGAATATAAATCTAAAATTGTTAATTTGTTTGATAAGTTTTATAAAGCCTTTGTAAAGCCTTACGAAGAATATGTTTCTTCTTTTATGAATGAAAAAATTGAGCTGCACAATAAAAAAATAAAATCTGATCCTATAGGTTTTTTAAATATTATCGGCATTGGAGATTATTCGAAGGCTATAAAAGATACCTCAAGTATAAGAATCTTTATAAGCTATTATATTGATTTAGGCTTCTTCTATACAAACATTAATAATACATTTTTTATACTGTATGGCTTTTACATGGAAGAAAGATTTAATCAACAGATTATGCAAGATAAATACAAAAACCTGTTTAAAGCCCTTTCAGATGAAAAAAGGCTTGAAATAATACGCCTTACAAGCAAGCGCCCATGGTATAACAAAGAGCTTGCTGATTATTTTGGTTTAACAACAGCAACGTTATCTTATCATTTAAACCTTTTATTGGATCTTGGAATACTAAATTTTGACCCAAGTGACAGCAACAGGTATTATTACACCACAAACAAAGAAAATCTAAAGGCTTTACTGGAATATTCTTTGGATGATTTAACTGCTTCCAACTAAAACATAAAGCAGCAGTGCTTTATTAGATACATGTAAAAAGAATAAGATAAATTAGTCTTATCTATGAGCTAATTTAAAAGCCGGGACAATGAGCTGTTTTTATGCGTTTAAGTATTGCTGCGCTATCTCTGCAGCATATTGCAGTATGATTGTTTTTAGTTTAGACGGGTAAAGCACTTCAACATCTTTACCACATAGGAACAACAATTTTCCTAATATGGGCAAAGAATCTGCCATTAGGACGATTTCTATTGTGTCGCCCAAGTCCTTTTCTTCCAAAAAACCTAATGCACACTTTTTCTTGACTATTTCATAGTTATTACCCTTTTTTAAACGTATCGCTACTTTGCATAGACTTTTTGATTCGTACATTTGTCTGATAATCATTTCAATTGGAGGATGCATTTTTTGAAAATGCTGGTCTACAACAAACAACTTTTTAATACGGTCTACACGAAAATCCCGATAAGCATTTCGCATATGACAAAAAGCAATTAAGTGCCAATGATTCCCATAAAAGCCCAGTGAAACAGGTTCAATTTTTCTTAATGTCGTTTGTTTTTCAGAGGGAGCAAAATATTGGATTTCTATAATATTCTTCTCAAATAATGCTATTTGGATTTTTTCGATAAAGCTGCCTTGAATAGGCGTATGCTCTCCTGTATCGTATACACCCATTTTATTTTCTATTTCCGAAACGAACATCTTTTCTTTACTATTTAAGACTGCTTTAATTTTATAAAGAGCTGTTTCAAAGCTCTTTTTGGTTTCTGCATCTGCAAAAGCACTTGTCAATTTTCCAGCTATTAATAATGCTCCTGCTTCCTCAATTGTAAACTTCACAGGAGGTAAATGATATCCCTCAACAAGAAAATAGCCTATACCAGGTTCAGAGCCTATTGGAATCCCTGCGGCTTCAAGTGACCTTATATCTCTATATACGGTTCTAGTACATATATCAAATCGCTGTGCTAATTCTTGAGCCGTCACTGTTTTTTTAGATTGAAGATGCACGAGAATCGCTGATAGCCTGTCCAGTCTATTCATAGAACCCCTCCTTTGTAAGGAATTGCTTTTAATATGTTATAAACAGATTATAACATAGAATACAAGTATTAAAAATTAAAGCTAAAACCCTGCTGACATAGGGTTGTCACTTTGACAAAGTATACTAAAAATATAAAATTTACATATAAGGAGAAGGATTTATGAAACCCAAAGTAATCATGCACACACAAATAAGTTTAGATGGTTGTATTCGTGGCTTTATTGATACAGGCATCTATTATACCATTGCAAATCAGTTCAATGCTGATATGGTGCTATTTGGAAGTAAGACAGTTTGTATGGCAGCAGAACAATATCCCCCAGAGACAGAAAAAGCATTTATAAAGCCTGCTGATATGCCAGAGGATAAAAGATCCCTATGGGTGGTACCGGATAGCCGTGGAACCTTGCGGAATTTGCATGTCTTTAGAGATTCAGAATATTGTAAGGATTTTATTATTTTAGCATCTGCATCCACGCCAAAGAATTATATTGAATACTTAAAAGAGCGCAACTATGATTTTATTATTGCCGGGGATGATAACGTGGATTATGCTAAAGCATTTGAAGTTTTATACGATAAGTATAATTGTAGAATTATAAGAACAGACAGTGGCGGGGAATTAACCAATGTACTTATTAAGCAGGGGCTTGTTGATGAAATCAGCCTTATTATATCGCCATGTTTGGTGGGTACAAATACTCCGCAGTTATTTCGCAGTTTATCAATACAGGATAAGCTTGAATTAAAATTAATAGGATGTGAGACTGTAGATGATAATTACGTCTCTCTAAACTATATAATCCCGAAAGATTAAGGAGAAAAAGTTTTTATGTTGGGGATATGGCACAAGGTCGAAACCGTATAATTGTATAACTTCTGTCCCGCACCCGAATAGCGGGTGGTTTATTGTTTCGCAAGCTCAACAGACTAAAGTCCATAAATTATTCTACAAACTTTTACCCGCCTCTCCAATATTTTCTCTTATTATTTAAATGTTCCATTTGGTTCCACCATTTTGATTGTAGTGTTATAATATAACCTGTGGTGATGATATGAAAGACGAGAAGCAAAAAGAACCGTCACGAATGCTTCTGAGATTATCTGTCCGCAATCTGGTAGAGTTTGTGCTCCGCTCAGGGGATACAGAATCCGGATTTGTGAGCATGGATAGAGCTCTGGAAGGAAGCAAAGCCCACAGAAGGCTGCAGAAATCCTACGGTGATGATTATAGGGCGGAAGTGCCGCTGAAAAAAACCATAGAATTTGATGCTTACAGCCTGGTCATAGAAGGCAGAGCCGATGGCATCCTCATTGAAGATGATGATGTAATAATAGATGAAATAAAGTCTGTGACCTTGCCCCTTGAGCTGGTGAATGAGGATTACGATTTCAGGCATTGGGCTCAGGCCATGTGCTATGGGTATATATACGGCGAGGAAAACGGCTTAGAGAGCCTCACCATACAATTGACGTACATACAACTGGATACGGATGAGACCAAGAAGCTTAGAAGGAGCTTTGATATATCAGAGCTTAAAGATTTCTTCGATGATCTGGTCAAGAAATATTGCGTTTGGGCTGATTACAGCAGCTCATGGATATCCTGCCGGGATCAATCCATCAAGGATCTGCAGTTTCCTTTTCCTCAGTACAGGAAAGGCCAAAGAGAGATGGCCGCAGCCGTTTATAGAGCTATAAGGGATGAAAATATACTTTTTGCCCAGGCACCCACAGGAATAGGCAAGACAATATCCTCTGTCTTCCCGGCGGTAAAGGCCATGGGTGAAGGAAAGACCTCTAAAATATTTTATCTCACCGCAAAAACCACTACTCAAAGAGTAGCGGAGGAAGCCTTTCAGCGCATGAGAGATAAAGGCCTGCAATTTATCTCCATCACTATAACGGCAAAGGATAAGATCTGCTTCAAGGAGGTAAGGGAGTGCAATCCGAGATATTGCGAGTATGCAAAAGGCCATTTTGACAGGATAAACGAAGCCTTAATGGATATGCTGCGCAATGAAACCCAAATGGATCGGGAAAAGCTGCTCCTTTACGCAGAAAAGCATAGGGTCTGCCCTTTTGAATATTCCCTGGATTTGGCTATTTGGGCGGATTGCGTAATATGCGATTATAATTATCTCTTCGATCCCAACGCAAGCTTGAAGAGATTTTTCATGGATAAGAAGTCCGATTTCACCTTCCTCATCGATGAAGCCCATAATCTGGTGGACAGAGCAAGAGAAATGTATTCTGCAGAGCTTCACAAAAAAGATTTCCTTGAGCTTAAAAAGCAGATGAAGGATAAAAACAAAGAGCTGCATACTGCATGCAGCAGCATAAATAAATATTTCATCGAATTGAAGAAGAAGCTTGAGGATGAAAGTCACTTTGTAAGCCGGGAAGAGGACAAGGATCTATACCATCTGCTGAACTCCTTTGTCATAAAGGCTGACAAATACCTGGCTATGAACGAAGACAGCCATAAGGACGAGGAGTTCATGTCCTTGTATTTTGGCGTGCTGAATCTTCTGAAGATATCCGAAAACTATGATGAGCATTATGTAACTTATATCGAAAGGTTCAGCAATGATGTGAGGCTGAAGCTTTTTTGCCATGACCCTTCCCTGCTCATAAGCCAGGTCCTGAAAAAAGGCCGAGCTGCAGTTTTCTTTTCCGCCACCCTTCTGCCCATGGATTATTTTCTGGAAATATTGGGCGGCGGAGAAAACAGCAAAGCCATATATCTCCAATCTCCCTTTGATATAACGAACAGATGCCTTTTAATAGGGGACAATGTAGCAACCCGCTATACAAAAAGGGATACAAGCTACAGCAGGATAGCGGACTATTTGTACAGTACCGTAGAAAGCAAAACAGGCAACTATATGGTATTCTTTCCTTCCTATAAGTATATGGAGAATGTTTATGAGGAGTTTATGGCCAAATATCCGGGGTTCAATGTCAAGATTCAATCTCCCGGCATGACAGAAGAGGAAAAAGAACTTTTCATGGAGTTTTTCCAGCCTGAGCCCAAGGCTCATAATATAGGATTCTGCGTATTGGGAGGAGTTTATTCGGAGGGAATAGACCTGAGAGACGATAGGCTCATAGGAGTTGTTATTGTAGGGGTGGGACTGCCTCAGCTCTGCCTTGAGAGGGATATCATAAAGGACTACTACGATAACAAGAATCACAAGGGCTTCGAGTATTCCTACATGTATCCGGGCATGAATAAGGTGATGCAGGCCGCTGGCAGATTGATCCGTTCGGAAACCGACAGNNGCTGGATGAAAGATTCTCACGCTGGGACTATCAGAAGCTTTTCCCCAGGGAATGGTTTCCCCACACCAGAGTCAACGAAAGCTGTTTGCCGGAAATTTTAAAAGACTTTTGGAGTTAGCTCAATCACTGCCACTCCAAAAGTCTTTTTTCCCCTTCCATCCTTTTTATTTCTGTTATATCCTGGCTCAGCTCCCCTGTTTCTGTTTTCATTATAAAACTATTTTCTTCTTTCACAACTTCATCTGCCATATTAGATAAAGTCTCTTTATCCATTGGAGATCCTCCTTTACCTGGTAAGCTTCTTCAGCTCATCCATTTCATTCTTGGTTATGTTTCTCCAGTGTCCTGTTTTCAGCAGACCTAATCTGATGTTCATAATGCGTATGCGCTTAAGCTTCAGCACTTTGTAGCCAAAAGCTTCACACATGCGGCGTATTTGGCGGTTCAAGCCTTGAGTGAGTATTATGCGGAAGGTAGTTTTGTCTACAGAATATATCTTGCAAGGCTTTGTCTTTCTTCCAAGTATCTCGACACCCTCAGTCATGCCCTGCAGAAAATCATCCTTTACAGGCTTGTTGACGGTTACTATGTATTCCTTCTCATGATTATTCTCGGCCCTCAATATTTTGTTCACTATATCTCCGTCATTTGTCATAAGAATAAGGCCTTCAGAATCCTTATCCAGCCTTCCGATGGGAAAAACCCGCTGGGGATGATCTACAAAGTCCACTATATTATCTGCAACGCGGCGATCCGTGGTGCATTCTATGCCAACAGGCTTATTCAATGCAATATAGACCTTCTTTCTCTTTGAGCCTACAGGTCTTCCGTCTATATATACCAAATCACCGGGCTCCACAACTGTTCCCAGTTCGCAGACCTTGCCATTTATGGTGACTCTTTTTTCCTCTATAAGTTTATCTGCTTCCCGCCGCGAGCAGGCTCCGCTTTCGGCTATATACTTATTTATTCTCATATATGATTATTTTCACCTTTCCCTTGTCTGATCATCTATAGGCCCCCTTCCCACCAGCGCTTTCCTTCCGTCGTTTATGCATATTTTAAGGGAGCCGCATTACAAATGCGCCTCCCTAATATTATACCATAATATCTGCACCAAATACTTCAGTATTAAAAATGCCAATTATATAAGCTTACCTCTATAAATTATTTAATGCCTTATATATAGATAAACTTTTTTCCCACGGTGTTAAGCGTTTTCCATTGCTTCTGCGGGAGCGCCTTCGCTATTGGATTCGACATCATCGGTTTTTTCATCAGCTTCATCTATTTTGGCTGCTGTAACTACAGCTAAAGGAATATCGTCCATATTGGCACATGTCACGGTATCAGGCAGATCAATATCGGTCAGCAGTATGGTATCACCGCTTTTGGCATTGCTTACATCCACTTCTATCACATCGGGAATGAGCTTTGCCTTTCCTGTAAGCTGGATTTCATTTGCATTGATTTGCAGGATCAACCGATTGTATATCAATGCATCAGTGCCCTTAAATACCAGAGGTACGCTGTGGNNCCATATGCATCAAATCCCCTGTAAGCACATCTCTTGCGGTATCCTTTATGAAACCGAAGCTCTCCTTTTCATTCAGGATTACTGTTAGCTTTGCCCGGCTGCCGGATTCCTTTATCAGCCTATCTACATCCTTTTTTCTGAACTTGACCGAGGCTGCCTCAACCTCCTTTCCGTAGATAACGCCAGGCACAAACTGCTCCTGTCTTACTTTATATCCTTTTTGATCTCTTTCAAAAACTTCTAGCTTAGCTGTTCTCATATAAACGCCTCCCTTTTCATAAATTTTATCACTGAACTAACATCCAGTGAGAGTTGAATCCCCCTCTGGATGAAGTCTCGTTCAACCTATGGCCGAATAATGCATGGCAGCCACAGGATAAGGATTTCTAAAAGAAACCGGTTGATACGAGTTATACATAGCCTTTCACTAGTTTATCCTATTATATCATATGTATTATAATAAGGCTAATTCCGGCAATAAAATCATGCCCGCCCCATATAATAAAAACCCTCAAGCTTAAACAGCTTGAGGGGTTAAATTGATCATTACTCCAGCATCAATTTTTCTAATTCGAGAGGTTCTACATGCTTTCCATCCTTAAAGGCTCTCATATTGCCTCCGGAGATTTCATCTATCAAGGCGATATGCCTATCTTCTCCTATCCTGCCAAATTCAAATTTTATATCATAGAGCTCTATGCCGCGTTTTTCCAGCTCTTCTTTTACTATGGCTCCGATTTTCTTTGTAAGCTCCTTCAAAACCTTATATTCGTCATGAGAAAGAATTCCCAGCATATCCAAGGCATCTTCAGTGATAGGCGGATCCTGACGATCATCATCCTTCAACGTCACCTCTACAAAGGCATCCAGAGCCTGACCCTCCTTTGCATACATGCCGTATCGGCGCATAAAGCTCCCTACAGCTCTATACCTGCATATGACTTCCAATCCCTTGCCGAATAATGCGGCAGGCTTTACCGTCATGGTCGCCGCATCTATGTCTGCATCCACATAATGAGTGGGTATTCCCTTTTCATTTAATATCTCAAAAAACATCTTGGTCAGCCTAAGACCCGCTCTCCCTGCTCCCTCCATAGTCAAGCCTACAGAATTTGAGCCAGGATCGAATACCCCGTTTTCACCCGTCATATCATCCTTAAATTTGAGCAAATAATTTCCATCTTCAAGAAGAAATACATCCTTGGTTTTTCCTTTATAAACAAGCTTCATGCAACATGGCTCCTTTTATATAAATTTGAAAACTGTTAATATACATTATACTACATGCGAACATTTTTTTAAATATATTTTTAAATGTTTTTTAGCATATTTGCTTCATCATTCTTGTTCCCTGTATTTATAAGCTATAAACCTTTATGCCTCATCAAATGTTGCAGGACATCTCCAGCATATTGTTCGTATATTCTTTCTCATCTTCATCCTCCTCTTCCTCGATCAAACAAGGAAGCTTTATAGTGAAGGTTGTCCCGCAGCCTAACTCACTGCTCACCTCAAGCCTTCCCTTATGCTCTTTTATGATATGATTGCAAACATAGAGCCCCAAGCCTGTACCCATACTTTTTGTAGTAAAAAATGGAGTGCCTATTCTGACCAGATCAGCGGCCGAGATACCCTTTCCGTTGTCTATCACACTGACGTACATTTCATTTGCCGCATCGTCATAGCCTGTTTCAATGGTGAGTTTAGCGCTTGGCATGCCTTCCATAGCTTCTACAGCATTTTTGCATAGATTTAATATTACTTGATTTATCTGGCCTTCATCGCAGAGCAGATACCTTTCCTCCTTGGAGTTTTCAAAGCAGACATCAACCTTTTTTACAATAGAAGTGCTCAAAATAAGGCCCTCCAAAGATTGAAGCAAATCACACATGGATACCTCGGTAAACTCAGTGTCCCTGGGCCTTGCCATAAACAAAAACTTGCTTATGATCTGATCCATTTCGTCCACATTTTTGCTTATCTTCTTTGCATGTTTGATCGTTCCTTCCTCTTTTGTCAAGAGGCTTATCAATTGGCAGCTGGCTTTTATGGTAGTGAGATAATTCTTGGTCTCGTGGACTATGCCGGCTCCCATCTGCCCTAGCAAGGCAAGCTTCTCCTGCTGCATCAGTACATCCTGCCTCCTCAATATCTCATGCTTGCTTTCTTCCAGCTGCCTATATGCTTCCTCAAGCTTGATTTTTTCAAGCTGCATTTTTTCATAGGGGTATTCTACATAGGCCACAAACACAGACCTATATATATAGTAGTAATAAAATACCCTAAGAACATGCCCGTAAACAATATTGAAGGAATAAATCGATGAAAATGCTATAAACATCATTTCGGTAGGAATAGCTATGATAAGAGCCATGTAAAAATGCCTGAAGGACACAGGCGAATCGTGATCAAAGTGTTTACTCAAATTTACTATGCTCAAAAATATGAGCAATATAATGATGAATTCGATTGCTCCTTTGGCCAATGTAGAGCCTTCAACAGTGATCATGGCAGGAAAAACCCAGGGAAATTCATATATAATTGCCGCTGTCCCAAAGGGGATGATCATGGCAATAGTGAGAGCAAGCCATTTATTCAGCTTGAGATTCAAGGCATTTAGAGATACCAGATATAAAACGATTGCCTCGCAGAACCTCCCCAGTATCCAGTATTTCATGTTTAAATCCATAAAAATATCATGGGCAAGTGACTGGCTTACAAATAGATACGCATGATAAGCATCATAGATTGCCACGGATAGAAATCCATAGCCTATGATATAGTTTGTTTTAAACATTTTATCTGCCGTATTCCATGCTATCAAAAATGTAGATGCTCCTATGAATAAGCACACCGCCTCAAGGAAGGTATGAATGGCATAAATATGGCTTTCCCATAAAGTATAATAGAGAATGACTGATATTATAAATCCAATAATAAGAACAAAAATATAATGAACAAATGGACATTCCCTTTTGTCCATATAATTTAACCCCCAATTCTCCTTATGGATTATGATCAATAAGCAATATAACTGGTATACCAATTGCCGCCAAGTATTTATATATTCTAGATAAATTTGTAAAATCCTCTAATTTTCATATTATCTATATGTTTTTTGTTTTTCTGCCTCTTTCACCCTTATAGCCGGCTATATAGCTTCCATTCGTAACTATTAATGAACCGGTGAATCATCGTTTATCTCAATGGTTTTCTCTCTTACATAGATGTTATCCATCCATAATTTGAATTAAGTCAATAGAATCCTATTGACTTCTATGTATGTCAAATATATTATTATATTAGATAGTCATCTATCCTTTGAGTATGTTTTATGAATTTGAGAGGTGATATTATGAAGCTTTCAAAGGAACAGGTAGCTTTTACAGTTCATCCCCCGGTAGAATTTATATATGCCCTCAACTTTACAGCAAACGAGGAGTCGTTATATAAATTCTACTTGGATTTTAATTTCAGCCCTTCCGAAGAGCTCCGGCTATTGATTGAAGAAATGAAAGCAAAGCTTTCTAAATACATGAACAATGAGTTGTTATATTTCTTTGAATGGCAGGACATGCTGCATGTATTGGGAAGAATTATATTGGAAAATGAAAGCATCAAAGCCACGCAGGATTTGATAAGTTTTATAGAGCAAAGCTGTGATAAAGAGTTGCTTTCCTATATAATCAGGCAGGCATTATACAGCGAGAACGATGCCAGTCAGAGTCTTGTTTGCTGGAGTGATTGCCAGCATATAACCGGCAATATCAGGCAATTGATTTCTGATATGGACGATAAAACCGATGAAGATAAAGAAAAGCTCATGGAATGTGTGGAAAATCCATCGGAAATAAAGGCTAGGCTATGCCTTCTCATGACGCAGTTCTATGAGAAATGCTATAAGCCTGTAGAGCATAAGATATTGATGAAATTAGGGTCAGCAAAAGAGAAATATGAAACCCTGCTGCATGAAGATCCGGATTATTTTGACAAGGAGTTTCTGGGCAATTTCTCAGGCTTTAAATTTGAAAGGATGAAAATCCATATAAGCTACTTCACGCAGATAAGGCCATGGCTTTTCCATATGAAGCCATACAGCGATACCCTCTGGGTCAATCTGGGGATATATACCGATCAATATCCCAGGAAAATGTTCACAAAAGCAAAGGTTCAAAAATTTGTAAAGCTGCTGTCGGATAAGAAGAGGTTTGAAATGGTTGAGCTGCTCGGAAAGAAGCCTCATTATGTATATGAGCTTGCAGCAGCCCTGGAGCTTACGCCCCCTACAGTATCCTATCACCTGACCTCTCTGACCGACTTAAATCTTTTGTGCATAGAGAGAAAAAACAACAGGGCCTACTATTCCTTAGATAAAGAGATAGTAAGAGAGCTGCTGAAAAACGCTGAAGAAGTTTTACTGCCATAGAATAGATATAGCGCATTAAATATTTCACGACAATAAGCTTATATTAACGGATAAAAGAGTGCAGCACTGAATGAAGTCTCGTTCAATGCGGAGGGCTTTAGAGTTTGTTAGTTTTGACGCAACCCTATGCAAGCTTACAAAGTCTTAGTGCCGGAGCATAAGCAATCGTTATCAGTCAATATAGAAGCTATGTAACGTATTTATTGCAACTTATATAGACAATTTTATTGCTGGAGGAAATTATGCAGGACAGATTTGAAAAGAGATACCGTGATAATTGTGTAATCTATATACTCATATATGCATTCATAGGAATGATGACCGGCCTGATATTTGATGCTTTGATCACATTTCTCATGACCGTATCACCGGACACCGCCAAGAGCATGGCTTCTTATATGGGGATTGCAACCTTTGCAGCATCATCCATAGCCATATTGGCACCCAAAGCCGGCTATAAAAGGATAATAATATTTGCGGCCATCGTCACATCGGCTTCACTTGCAGCAATATCCTACGTTCAAAATCAATGGCTTATAAGCGCCTGCCTGTTCTTGCTGATGACAGGCATTACACTATTTGATGTAATACTATCCCCATATATAGCCACCTATACAGCAGCGGCAAGCCGGACTTCTTTTCTGACGAAAGCATCCTGTGCCAGCGTGCTTGGGACAATAATAGGAACCTTTGCAGGGGGACCAATGATAGTCCTTCTGTTTTCAAAAAAGCTGAATATTCCATATAATGCAGCAAAAATATTGACTCAAGACATAAGCTCCTTCAGCTTTGGGTATTACTCCGGCTATATTGATGCGCATCGCATCGTAATGATGGTTTTTGCAGCAGCCTCAATTCTGATCCTTATCCCGGCATTCAGCATAAGAGAATCGGTTGGTGATCATGCTTCTCATGCAAAAGAAAAGCAAAGCTCCGGTTTGCCGGAGCTTCTAAACAAATATGTTGTCCTATTCCTTATTTACACAATACTGAGCAGATTTGCCGCTTCTCTAATAGCTCCTTATGTGTCCGTATACCTGACCAAAATAGGTATAAACAGAGCAGCTGTATCAATGCTGGCAACGCTGCAGTATTTATCAGCATTAGTATTTATGGCATCATCGGGCAAACTTGTGAAAAAAATAGGGCAGATATATGCCATAGCCGCTTTATGCCTGGCTTCTGTGCCATTTATGCTCATTCTTGCAAACGGACATAGGTTTGGAAGTCAAGTAGAATTGATAGTTGGAACAGCATTGTTCTTCAGAGCTGGATTAGCCAATGCTGCCGTTCCCGTCACCAATTCATTGACCATGGAGCTTGTGCCTAAAAAATCCTGGGCTTTATATGCAAGCCTGGTATTCATGATGCAAAGTACTGCACAAATATTTGCCGGTCTTTTTACAAAGCTCTATTTATTCAATAATACCAGCGGTTATGCCGACGCCTATTATTATGCGGCAATATTATACATCACCGCCCATGGTATGCTGCTAGCTGCCTTTTCTAAAAGATATAACTGTTCCGAGAGAGCAGAGTGCAATCAAAAGCACATTTCCAGCACTACAGGACAGTGATCGCTGCCCATTACCTGGGAGTGTATTTCTGCATCCTTCATGTTTCCCTTTAATCTCTCAGAGACAATAAAGTAGTCAATTCTCCATCCTACGTTTTTAGCTCTTGCATTGCCCATATAGGACCACCAAGAATAAGCTCCTTCTTTGTCAGGGTAAAAATAGCGGAATGAGTCTATGAAGCCTGAATCCAGCAATTTGGTCATCTTCTCCCTTTCCTCATCGGTAAAGCCTGCATTCCTCCTGTTGGATTTAGGATTCTTCAAGTCTATTTCCTTGTGGGCTACATTCAGATCGCCGCAGAGTATGACGGGCTTTATCCTGTCCAGCTCCATCAAGTAGCTTCTGAAATCATCCTCCCATTTCATTCTGTAATCAAGCCTTGCCAGTTCTCTTTGGGAATTGGGTATGTAAGCGTTAACCAGATAGAAATTTTCATATTCCAGAGTAATAGCTCGTCCCTCCTGATCATGCTCGTCCATTCCAATACCATACTTCACATCTAAAGGCTTTTTCTTCGTAAAAACAGCCGTACCGGAATAGCCTTTTTTCAATGCATAATTCCAATATTGCTCATACCCGGAAATATCCAGAACTATCTGACCCTGCTGCAGCTTTGTCTCCTGAATGCAGAAGATATCCGCATCCTTCTCTCTGAAATACTCCAGGAATCCCTTGCCCGCACAGGCCCTGAGGCCATTTACATTCCAAGAAATCAGTTTCATACAATTCCTCCACAATAAGCTTGTCTTAAATATATTTTCTCTGGTTCAGTATAACATTAATCCCTTCATGATTTAAAGCTATAGATGATAATCTTTTATATTTGTATTTTTGTTGTTGAAATCATCCGTTGAACAGTATTTTGAAATAATGTCCAGATGAGCCTGGGACATGGCAGGGCAAACTTTCAATATGCTGTCTATAACATAATCGATATTATCATCATCTACTCTTTTAGCTCTGACGCCATCATCAAAATACATCTCTTCACTATTTAAGGAGTCAAATATTGCCTCTACCGCCGGCATCTGCATGACCGTATCGCTTTCCAGACACTTTTCCGAAAAATACAAAGCTCCGTCATCTATTATAAATTGGCCGTATGCGTATTCCTTCCGCCCTTTCTCCGAGCCAT
>DPSW01000130.1 GCA_003527145.1 Clostridiaceae bacterium
TCTGCCAACAAGGCCTTATTGACCCTTGGAAGCTTGCCGTCCTTATCCATCATGTTTGCTTTTGAAGCTGTTCCTACTAAAGTTCCTATAGTATCAAACATATCTACGAATGAAAAAGAAAGTATAACTGTTAAAATGCTGGTGATTGCCGTTGCAAGAGTGGCCCCTTCTCCGATCTTTAATAAGCCTGCAAAATCCATCTTCATAAAGGTGTGGGATATGCTGGGCGGAGCGGATACCAGGCTGAAGCCTTCAGGAATGGCAACCACGCCGGTAAAAATGCCGACCAAAGTCGTAGCAAGAATTCCTAAGAGCATAGAGCCTTTTATATTTCTGCTCATGAGTATTGCCGTAAGAAAAAGTCCGAATATAGCCAAAAGAGTATTTGGAGCCGTCAAGTCCCCAAAGCCCACTAATGTTGCAGGATTGGCAACTATGATCCCTGCGTTTTTAAATCCTATAAGTGCTATAAACAATCCTATACCGCCGCTTACTGCATGCTTAAGAGACATGGGTATAGAGTCAATTATCATTTCTCTGATCTTAGTAAGAGTAATAAGTATAAATACCANNCTGCCAGGTATAGCTCATGCCTAAAACTACTGAAAATGCGAAAAATGCATTGAGTCCCATTCCCGGAGCCTGAGCAAAAGGATAGTTGGCATAAAGCCCCATTATCAACGTTCCTATTGCTGCTGAAATACATGTAGCAGCCATTACTGAGCCTACAACAGGGTCGTTGAATGCATTGAAGGGAATTGCCGCATCACCTAAAGCGCCTTCTAAATTCATTCCTGCCATTTTAAGAATAGATGGGTTTACAAAAATTATGTAGGCCATTGTTACAAAGGTCGTGATGCCTGCGATAATTTCTGTTTTCACTGTAGTGTTGTTTTCTTTGAGTCTGAAGTACTTTTCCAAGATATTATTCCCCTTTCCGTTATTGTGTGACAAAAATAAAATGGATGGGCAGTGAAACCCATCCAAAAACATGGATCGTACATTTCACTCATAGTCAAACAATTTACGGCTGTTTGGTAGAAACTTTCGGGCCATATTCCCGATATTATATGAGTAATTCAATGCGATATAAGTTTTATCGACAAATTAATACTATCATATAACAGGACAAACCGTCAAGCTTTTTTCGAACTATTTATCATTAATTTGTTATTTAATACATTTAAATACGAACTATGCTCATCACCATCATATTTATCATTCGTGTTATTTGGAGAAGTAATCTGCTCCGGCTCTGAATATGCTTTGTTCTTTATTGCCCGGCACATTTTTATATACATATTTCGCCACTCTCTCAGAATGAGCCATCTTGCCGAGGATTCTGCCGTCCGGGCTGGTTATGGCCTCTATTGCGTTAGCAGAACCGTTGGGGTTATGAGGGAATTCCGCTGAGGGGCGTCCCTCTTCATCCACATATTGAGCAGCTATCTGGCCTTTTCTTGCCAGTTCCTTTATCAGCTCCTCGTCCCCTACAAATCTGCCTTCTCCATGGGACACAGGTATCGTATGAATATCTCCTACGTTAGAATAGGCAAACCATGGCGATAAGGTTGAGGTCACCTTTGTGCTCACCAGCTGAGATACATGGCGTCCTATTTTATTATAGGTCAGAGTCGGACTGCTCTCGTCAATATCCCTTATCTCGCCGTAGGGCAGGAGTCCCAGCTTTATAAGCGCCTGGAAACCATTGCATATTCCTATTATCAAGCCGTCCCGGTTGTTTAAAAGCCCCATGACGGCCTCCTTCACGTAATCATTCCTGAATACTGCCGCAATAAATTTACCGGAGCCGTCAGGCTCATCCCCTCCGCTGAAGCCTCCGGGGAATGCCAGTATCTGAGAAGCCCTTATCCTCCTGGCCAATTCTTTTACCGATTCCTCAATATCCTTTGGAGTAATATTCTTTATCACCATTATGTCCGCTTTGGCTTTGGCATCTTCAAAAGCTCTTGCGGTATCATACTCGCAATTGGTGCCCGGAAATACAGGTATCAGAACTCTGGGTGCCGGAGACTTTATGACCGGCTTTTGGGTATTTCTCCCCTTGTATTCCACTTCAAATACACTATCTGCTTTTTCCGCCTTGGCCGGGAATATAGATTCCAAAGGTCTGCTCCAGCGGTCATGAGCTTCTGCCAGTTCTATTACTATGCCATTTACATCTATTATCTCTTTATTCCAGGTTTCACCCAGGCGGATGTGTGAAATGCCCGGCAATAGCACGGATAGATCAGCTTCCATTCCGAATTCCAATATAAAAGAGCCGAAATCAGGCATAAAAAGCTTTTCGTAATCATAATTCCCAAAAACTTTCATACCTATTCTATTACCAAAGCACATTTTAGTCAGCGCAGCAGCGGCACCGCCTTCTTTTACAGTGGAAGCGGAAAGCACATGGCCCGCTTTGACCAATTCATGTACTCTATCATAGGTTTCTTTTAAGCTTTCAAAATCCGGCAAGCCTTCTTCATCCCTTTTCACAGGCAATAACACAATTTGGCTGCGGTTGCCTTTGAACTCCTGGGACACTGCATGCTCTACATTCATGGGAGCCAGCGCGAAAGCCACCAAAGTAGGAGGCACGTTCAAATCCAGGAATGTTCCGGACATGCTGTCCTTGCCTCCTATAGCAGGTATGCCCAGATGCTTCTGAGCCATATAGGCTCCTAATAGAGCAGCGAAGGGCTTGCCCCATTTCTCCTCATCCCTGCCTAACTTTTCAAAATACTCCTGGAGGGTCAATCTGACCCTCTTATAATCTCCGCCCATTGCTACGACCTTTGATACGGCATGGACTACAGCATATATGGCGCCATGGAAAGGGCTCCAGCTTGATATATAGGGATTGTAGCCATAGGTCATCACCGTCCCGGTGCTTGTATTTCCGCTCAGTACAGGAAGCTTCATCAAAAGCCCTTCGCTGGGCGTCGCCTGATGCTTCCCTCCAAAGGGCATCAAAACAGTATTGGAACCAACAGTAGAGTCAAATTTCTCCACGAGCCCTTTTTGGCTGCATACGTTCAAGTCCTCCAAATTCTCCAGCCAGGCTTTTTTCATATCTGAAACATCGGCTTTTCTGCCGCTGAAAATATCTTCTCCTTGAGGCATTGCTATTCTTACATTGGTCTTTTGCCTTATGCCGTTGGTATCTAAAAACTCTCTGCTGATATCCACTATGGGATTGTTTCTCCACATCATGGTCAGCCTGTTTCCATCGGTCACATGAGCCACCGCAACGGCTTCCAGATTTTCTTCAACCGCCATCCGGATAAACTCCTCTTCATTCTCGGGGCTTATGACAACCGCCATTCGCTCCTGGGATTCGGATATGGCCAGCTCAGTCCCATCCAGGCCTTCATACTTCTTCGGCACCGCATCAAGATTTATATGGAGCCCGTCTGCCAATTCTCCGATAGCCACAGATACTCCGCCTGCGCCGAAGTCGTTGCATTTCTTTATCATAGTGCTGACCTTTGGATCTCTGAAAAGCCTCTGGATTTTTCGCTCTGTAGGCGCATTCCCTTTTTGCACCTCTGCTCCGCTGGTTTCAAGGGATTTCTCATCATGCTCCTTCGAAGAGCCTGTAGCTCCGCCGCAGCCGTCTCTTCCGGTCCTTCCTCCCAGCAAGATTACAACATCGCCGGCAGAAGGAGCCTTCCTTACCACATTAGACTTGGGAGCCGCTCCAACCACAGCTCCTAATTCCATCCTCTTGGCAACAAAGCCTTCATGGTAAACCTCCGCTATTTGCCCTGCTGCAAGGCCTATCTGATTGCCATAGGAGCTGTAGCCCGCTGCGGCACCTGTAGTTATCTTTCTCTGGGGCAGCTTGCCGGTTATGGTATCAGCTACAGGGGTCCTGGGATCGCCGCTTCCGCTGATCCTCATAGCTCCATAAACATAAGACCTTCCCGAAAGAGGGTCCCTTATGGCGCCGCCCAAGCATGTGGCAGCTCCGCCGAAAGGCTCTATCTCGGTGGGATGGTTGTGTGTCTCATTTTTGAACATGACCAGCCATTTTTCCGTCTTGCCGTCAACCTCTGCTTCCACTTCGATGCTGGCGGCGTTTATTTCATCGGATATTTCCAGATCCTCCAGTTGGCCTCTCTTTCTCATCTCTTTCATAGCCATCTGGGCCATATCCATAAGNNNNCGAATAAAGCCCAAAGGCTTTTTGGATCACATCTTTGTATTTACCCTCATCAATAGCAACCTCATCGATTATTGTGTCAAAGGTGGTATGTCTGCAGTGATCGGACCAATAGGTATCAATAACCCTTATCTCAGTGATAGTAGGGTTCCTTTTCTCAGTTTTTTTGAAATAATCCTGACAAAAAGCCAGGTCTTCAAGGCTCATAGCAAGACCCAGCCTGCTTTGCAAAGCTTTAAGCCCTTCGGCTGTTTCGTGGATAAAGCCCTCTAAAACCATAACGTTTTCAGGAATTTGAGCCTCAGATGCCAAGCTGCTGAATTTTCCGAGAGCTGCCTCCCTCATCTCAACGGGATTTATATAATAGGATTTGATTTTTGAAAGCTCCTGCTCCGATATGCTCCCTTTCAGCACTATAATATTGGCAGTCCTGACGACCGGCTTGTCTTTTATGCTTATTATCTGAAGACATTGAGCAGCCGAATCAGCCCGCTGGTCATATTGGCCGGGCAGATACTCCACTCCGAATACTTCATCCTTTTCATCGTTCTTCAATTCTTCATCATATACGAAATCTATGGGCGGTTCGGAAAAGATGGTATTTCTGGCCTTTTCATAAACCTCATCGCTTATGCCCTCTACATCATATCTCCTTATTATCCTTAAAGCTTCAAGTCCTTTTATTCCCAAATTCTCCTTCAAATCTGCCAGAAGAGATTTTGCTTCTACTGCAAAATCAGGCTTTTTCTCCACGAATATTCGTCTTACATTGTTCATATATATTTCACTCCCATTTTTATTTATCCCGTTTAAATTTTGTTTTTGCCGCAATCATTTGTTTTGCTAGCTGATAACGATTGCAAAAGCTTCGAGTTTTCAGTGCTTTACAATTAAAGTTTAGCATAGTATTATTAATTATAATAATTAATGTTTCTAATGTTATTTATAAGGAGGGCTTATATATGGATGTCAATTTCGAGCTTTACAAGGTTTTTTACTATGTAGGCAGGTACAAAAGCTTTTCAGAAGCTGCCTCCAAGCTTTATATTTCCCAATCGGCGGTGAGCCAATCCATAAAAACTCTTGAAGCAAAGCTGGGCAGCAGGCTTTTTATAAGAAATACAAAAAATATAAGGCTTTCTGCGGAGGGAGAAAAGCTTTTTGCATATGTGGAGCAAGCCGTCAACCTTTTTTCCAAAGGAGAGCGGCTTTTGGACGAGATTCAGAACCTCAAGGAAGGGGAGGTCAGGATAGGCGCCAGCGACACCATATGCCGGCATTTCCTGCTGCCTTATATAGAAAAATACAACGATTTGTACCCCAATATCAAAATCCATATAATAAACAGAACCTCCCCGGTGTGCACAAGCCTTTTGCAAAAGGGCGAAGTCGATTTGGCAGTTGTGAATATAGATGAGGAAAATAAGTATAAGAGCTTTGAAGTCCGGATACTGAAACAGGTCGATGATATTTTTACAGCAGGAAAAAAGTATGAACAGCTGAAGGGAAAGACTATATCTCTGGCAGAGCTTTCACAATACCCTTTGCTGGCTTTAGAAAAAAACACCAATACAAGAGTTTTTTTCGATAAGCTGTTTCAGCAGCATGGTTTAAATGTAAAGCCCGAAATTGAGTTGTCCAGTGTGGACCTGTTGATAGATATGGCAAAGATAGGCCTTGGCATATCCTATGTGACAAAAGAAGCTGCCTCCCTTGCCATGGGTGAAGGCAGCCTTTTTCAGATAAATCTCAAAGAAAATATAAGCCCCAGATGCCTGGGGCTGCTGATACACAAAGACATCCCCCTCCCTGCAGCAGCCCAGGAGTTTGTCAATGTACTAAGATAAATTTTTATTTAAAACAAAGTGTACATTATAATGTACATTAACATTGACAATATCATTTGCGTACATTATAATGTACATACAAGATAAATTGGAGGTATATCCCATGATTAATACAAATATCACTAATTTCAGAAAGAATCTGTTTAACATGTTGGAACAAACAATAAAATATAATGAGCCTGTCAACATCAGCACTAAAGACGGAAATGCAGTAATTATCAGTGAAGATGATTATAACGGCTTGATGGAAACACTTTATCTATGCTCCATTCCGAATATGCGCGAACGCATCATGGAAGGCTTAAAAACACCAATTGATGAATGTATTTCTGAAAACGAGGTCGAATGGTAATGTATTCCATCGTTTATGATAAAAATACTTTAAAAGATATACCAAAGCTGAAAGCTGGCAAACTTGACAATAAAGCCAAAGCACTCATTGATATATTACGAAAAAATCCTTATCAATCGCCGCCGCCATATGAAAAGCTTCAAGGCGATTTACAAGGTGCATATTCTCGCAGAATCAATATCCAGCATCGGCTTGTCTATGAAGTCATTGAAGACATGCAAACGGTAAAAANNAATTCTAGCAACAAGCCTAACAACCTTTATATTGATATATAAATCACAGTCTTACTTTTTCACCATATTTATAAACTTCAAGGCGATTTCAGCCTTTAATCTCTCCGTCGAATCCTCCAGGTCAATATTGCACAATTGCTGTATCTTGCCAATCCTGTATCTTACGGTATTGCTATGAAGATATAGCTTTTTTGCTGCAATATTATAATTTGATTCACTTTCCAGAAATGNNATTTTCCTCGTCCAATAAAGGATATATATTTTTAAAATTGCTTCCGAAGCTTTTTCTCTGCATGTTCTCTACTCTGATCAGTCCAAAGGGCCCAAGGTCTTCAAAGGCCACAATACTTGAATCGGGATATATATGCGAGCCTATCTCGATTGCTTTTAGAGCCTCCATATAGCTTTTCTTCATATTGCATATATCCTTTTCCGGATCTCCTATGCCTATTTTAAAATAATAATTGGATATATTTGCTTCCAATTATTTCAGTATATTTTTCAAGCGGATTTATGCTTGAAAAGATGCATTATCACTTCCTTGAAAAGCTCAGTATTGTCCTTGAAAAGATATCCTGAGGTAATGACGAATTCCTTGCCTTTAAACCATTTGTATCCATCGGGGGCATCAAAAAGAACAACGGCCTGTGCTTTCAGATCTAAAGCTTCCTTCCCGGCTAATATTCTATAGCCTGAAAAATATTGTGACTGAAGAATTTCTCTAACGGTTACTCCCATATTACCACCCCAAAATATTATAACACTTGATAGTTCACATGAAAATTACAAATCCTGGTGTTGTATATAGTTTAAGAGCATGTACTTCAGCGCACATGCTCTTGCTTACCGGTTCTACTGATCTCCATAGGGTTTTCGAAGCGAGTTTAGATTCATAGAACCAGATATCTCTCTATCATTGCGCAATAGAAATGTACCGCTTCCATAAGGCTGTCTACAGTTACATGTTCGTTAGGCTGATGGGCCATATTAGCATCCCCCGGTCCATAGAATATGCAGGGCAGCTCTTTTGCCGGCAAGAATACGGAGGCATCGGTGTAAAAATTAACACCTGCGGCTTTAATATCTTTATTAAACTCTTCCCTTACAGTATCCACTGCTAACTTTACAAAGGGATGGGATGCCTTTGTTTCTACTGCAGCCCTGTCGTTCAATACTTTAATATCTGCCTTGAAATCATCGATGTCGGAAGCCAGCTTGCTTATCATCTTTTCAAAATCTTTTATTATGTCACCGTGATGCATTCCCGGCACTGTCCTCATATCAATGGTCACACTGCATTTGTCGGGCACCACATTGGTCTTGACCCCGCCTTTTATTGTAGAGATATTCATGGTTGGATGCCCTAATATTTCATTGTCTTCATACTTGAATTTATAGCTTATAAGCTCAGAAAGCAGTGCATTCATGTTTACAACTGCATTTATTCCTTTCTCGGGGAAGGCACCGTGAGCGGTTTTCCCATAGGTTGTTATCTCTATCCAAAATGCTCCTTTTTCTGCTGCATTCACGCCGCAGGAGCTCGGCTCTCCAATTATTATGGCGCCTACTCCATCAAGGCCGCCGTCTTTAACAAACTTAACGGCCCCTATGCTGTCCGTCTCTTCGCCTGCAGTAGCGCTGTATATGAAATCTCCTTTGAGCTCCAAGCCTGCCTTTTTAACAGCCTTAAGAGCCATTAGCATGGCAGCCAGTCCACCCTTCATGTCCGCCGAGCCTCGCCCGTATATTTTCCCATCCTCTAATGCTCCGCTGTACGGACTATGCTTCCACTCAATATCTNNCTCCCGGGGGCACCGTATCCAAATGCCCGTTGAATAAAAGAGCTTCTCTTTCACCGCTGCCTTTTATTCTTCCTATTACATTGGCTCTATTGTCGCTTACATCATCTATGTAAGCATCAATCCCAAAAGCCTCCAGCTTTGCCTTGATGAATTCTGCCAAAGGCTTCTCATCTCCAGGCTCATTAACGGTTTTGAACTGCACCATTTCCTGAAGAAGCGCTACTGTTTCGTCTCTGTCGATATACTTTAATATGTCTTTGTTATTCAATGCTTACACCTCTCTGCTCTGATCAGCTTTATTTTTTCTTTTAAATGAAGTTACCGCATAGCCTATAGTTGTAAATATGCATATAGGTATGATAGCCCAAGTAGGCAAAACCTTTACAACACCTAACAGAAACATTCCTATTCCTATAGCAAATACTCCATATTTAGGATACTTTATCGAGAACATTACAAACAATGCACCGAATATAGCAGGAAGAACAAAATCAAGAGCTTTTACCACTATGGGAGGGAAATATTTGAATAGCTCGTTGCCTGCTACTGCCGCCAGAGTGACTACAATAAGGTTTGTTATTATAGACCCTGCTATGCCTATCGTGGCAACCAATTCAGCTTTTTTGGAACCCGGCTCAACCTTTAATACCTCCTGGGCCACTGCGGCGCAAGGTACTCTCATGTTGGCAATATTTCCGCTCAAAAAGGACATATAGGTTCCCGAAAGCCCTAATATAGGGAAATAGGATATCGGTTCAACTATATACCAAGAGCCATATATAGAGGCTATTAAAAACCAGCCCGTCAATATGGAGCCAAGAGGCGGCAAAGCGCCATAGCGTATCCATAGATAGATTGCCGGTAAAAAGCATAAGGGCACGGACAATAGAAGGGTCCATCTTCCTGCACCTATTATATGCTTGGTAAAGGATTGCTCATAACTTTCATTCAATAATTTATCTTCCATTTATGTTGCCCCCTTTATTAAAAACCTATTATCAATACAGATGTAAACATTCCTATCAGCATGGCAATGCCTAAGTTATATTCTGTAAGACCCGGGACCTTCTTGGATATATTAACCAATACTGCCATTGCCAAACCTGCTATAACTGAAGCTATAA
>DPSW01000419.1:0-196 GCA_003527145.1 Clostridiaceae bacterium
TGATGGCCTCAGATGCGCTCTCCTCATCATCCTTGCCTAGGGCTCCGACTAATCTATTCATACCATTTTCTATTGCTCCGATAGGAAGGGGTACGCCGATTACTCCTGTTGAAGCAACAAGGACATTTTCTTTATCGATGCCCAGAGCTTTTGATGTTAAATCTGTCATCATAAAAGCTTTTTTCTTTCCGTCCTC
>DPSW01000419.1:202-6419 GCA_003527145.1 Clostridiaceae bacterium
TATAAAGGTTCTCCCTTTACCTGGTTAGTAGTGTATACTGCGGCTGCATTGCACATCTTGGAGGAATATATTAATGCTAAATCTTTCTTGGATTTTTTGATTCCGCAATGAATGCCTGAGGAATAAAAACCTTTTGCTGCTGTAACGCTGCCATTGATTATTTCCATTTCATAAATCTCCTTTCTATCCTTAGAAGGCTGGAGGGATGAACTCTAAACCATTCTTCTCATCAAAGCCCAAAACTATGTTCATATTCTGTATAGCTTGGCCTGCAGCGCCTTTGACCATATTATCAATAGCGCTTACTATTATCAGCCTGTTGTTTCCATCCTGCATATGCAGGGATATGTCACAAAAGTTAGAGTATTTTACATTTCTTATTGATGCTATTTCACCGACATTTAATACTCTGACGAAGCTTTCCTTTTCATAGTACTTTTTATATATTTCATATATCTTCTCGGCATGTTGTGCTCCATTAAGGGAGCAGTATATCGTTGAGAGGATTCCTCTATTTACCGGCAGAAGATGAGGGACAAAGGTGACTTTGATACAGGTGCCTGCCATTTGGCTGAGGATCTGTTGTATTTCTGGCAGGTGCCGGTGCTCATTTATCTTATAGGGCAGTATGTTCTCATTGCATTCGGGAAAATGCGTGGTTTGGGATAATCCTCTGCCGGCTCCCGTTGTCCCTGATTTAGAATCAATTATTATACCGCCGGTATCTATAAGCTTTTCTTTAAGTGCAGGCATCAAAGCCAATTCGATGCTGGTAGGATAGCAGCCCGGGTTCGCTATTATGTGAGAGCTTTTAATCTTGTCTCTGTTCAATTCCGGCAAGCCGTAGACACTCAACGGATGTATATGAGGCTTGTAGAAAGCTTTACCGTACCACTTAGAATATTCATTCTCGTCTTGCAATCGGAAGTCTGCCCCTAAGTCTATGCAAACCTTGTTTTCTTNNGAAAGCATTTCTCTGCTATTTCCTCGCTTAAACCATGGGGCAGAGCCGTGAATATGACATCGGATGATGAAATAACCTCTTCTGGGGCGGTGCATTTTAAGGACAGGACTTTTTTCAGATTGCCATAGATATTTTCTATATGCCGCCCTTCGAAGCTGTTTGAGCTTATAGCTGACAGTTCAACCTTTTTATGATTTAATAGGAGTCTTATCAGTTCAGCTCCTACATATCCTGTAGAGCCGATGATTCCAACCTTAACCATAAGCATTCTCCTTTGCGTAATAAAATTAAGTAATGAACATAATTATACACACATATATATAAATATGCAACAAGAAATATTCATTTTTCCAAAAAAGTTTAAAGGGGAATTTCTTTGACGCATTTGATTAAGCAAGATAATACAGTAAGAACTGAAACATGGATTTTAAGTCATATAAAGATTTCTATATAGAATAATTGTATAAATATTTAAAGGGCGTTATGCAAAACATGAGCATAACACCCTTTAAATATTTAACCAGCTTAAGCAATTTCTATCAATAGCTGCCCTGATTTTATTTGCTGGCCTTCTTTAACCAATATTTTCTCAATTTTACCGGAAACAAGGGCTGATATATTTGTCTCCATTTTCATAGCTTCTATTATTATTAAGCTTTGATTTTCTTTTACTTCATCGCCTTCGGCAACCAATATTTTAGAAACAATGCCGGCTATTGAAGCACCTATCTCATTGATATTGCCGGGATCAGCCATTAGTGCGGGGTCCACTTTATTGGTTTGACCATAGGCCTTATCAAACATCTTTATCTCACGCCTGTTGCCGTTGACCTCAAATACCAAGGTTTTATTGCCTTCCAGGTCAGTTTTCTGAACCTCTACCAGCTTGACCATCAGAGTTTTGCCCTCTTCCAATTCTATCTCGCTTGTTTCTCCTTCCTTCAATCCATAGAAGAATACATGGCTTTCCAGATTGCTGAGATCTCCATACTCGTCGATGCTTTTCAAGTAGTCCTTATAGACTTTCGGGTATAATGCATAGCTCAGTATATTCCTCATATTGGCTTCATCATGGAGATGCTCCTTTAAGTCAAGAGCAATTTTGTCAAAATCTTCATCGGGCAGTATTTCTCCAGGCCGCTGAGTCAAAGGCTTCTCACCCTTTAAGACAATTTCCTGAAGTTCTTTTGGAAAGCCTCCCACAGGCTGGCCCATCATACCCTTGAAATATGATATCGCTGAATCAGGATATGTTAGGTTTTTGCCTTTTTCATATATATTTTCTTTGGTCAGATTGTTCTTTACCATAAATATGGCAAGATCTCCAACTACCTTGGAAGAAGGAGTGACCTTTACGATGTCACCCAATAGCTCATTGACATCCTTATACATTTCTTTTACTTCATTAAACAAATGTCCCATGCCGAAGCTTTCTACCTGGGACTTGAGGTTGGAATACTGGCCTCCGGGAATCTCATATTTATAGATCTCGGTACTGTCGGATTTTAGTCCTGATTCGAAGGGTTCATATATTTTTCTTACATCATGCCAATAATCCGTTAGCTTTTGCATGTCATCAGCTATCAAGCCTGTATCCCTGTCCGTATATTCCAGGGCGGCAACTATTGAATTCAATGCAGGCTGGCTGGTAAGGGCTGCCATTGAGCTGAAGGCTGTATCGGCGATATCCGCTCCGGCTTCGGCTGCCATTAATATCGTCGCTATGCCGTTTCCGCTGGTGTCATGAGTATGAAGGTGTATAGGCAAGGAAACCTCTTGCTTTAAGGCCTTTATCAGCTTGCTTGCTGCGTAGGGCTTGAGCAAGCCGGACATATCCTTAATGGCAAGAATATGAGCACCCATTTTTTCAATCTCCTTTGCGGTATTTATATAGTATTGAAGAGAGTACTTATCTCTTTTTTCATCAAGAATATCGCCTGTATAGCACATGGCTGCCTCTGCAACCTTACCTGTCTTTAAGACTTCGTCAATTGCGACTTCCATGCCTTTAAGCCAGTTGAGGGAGTCAAAAATTCTGAATATATCTATTCCGCTGCCGGCAGATTCTTTTATGAAAGCTCTTATCACATTATCGGGATAGTTTGTATAGCCTACTCCGTTTGCTCCTCTGATAAGCATCTGAAACAATAGGTTTGGAATTTTGGCCCTCAAGATTTGAAGCCTTCTCCAGGGTGACTCCTTTAGAAACCTGTAGGCGACATCAAAGGTGGCTCCGCCCCACATCTCCAGGGAAAAGAGATCCTTTGCAAAGACCGACGTAGCATCTGCAACCTTCACCATATCCCTGGTTCTCATCCTCGTTGCAACAAGGGATTGATGGGCATCTCTGAAGGTAGTATCCGTCAGCAGGAGCTTTTTCTGATCCTTTATCCATTGGATAAGGCCTTCGATGCCTTGCTCATCCAGTATTTGCTTTGTGCCGTATAGGGTGATGCTTTTCTCAGCCTTTGGCACCATTGGAATGTCATAATCTCTTTTAGTATCCTTGATCTCATTGACTATTTTTTCTCCTATAAATCTGAGAAGCTTTGTTTCCTTATCCTTCTTGGGCTTGATATGAAAAAGCTCCGGCGTATCATCGATAAAACCGGTGGTGCAATTGCCGGANNTGGGGTGGTTCAATACATTGATAAGAAAACCGTCATTTGTCTTAACGCCTTTTACCGTCAATTCTTTTATGGAGCGGGAAGCTTTTCTTGCAGCATCCTCGAAGGTTCTTGACGAGGATATTATTTTTACCAATAAGGAGTCATAGTAAGGGGTCACCAAGGAACCGGTAAAGCCGTTGCCGCCGTCCAGCCTTATTCCAAAGCCCGAGCCTGTTCTATAATCGTTTATCTTGCCTGTATCCGGAGCAAAATTGTTTGAAGGGTCCTCAGTGGTAACTCTGCATTGAATTGCATATCCTCTCGTGCTGATGGATTCCTGAGACGGGATGCCTATTTCCTTTGAATGCAGAGAGTATCCCTGCCCGATAAGAATTTGGCTTTGCACGATATCTATTCCTGTGATCATTTCACTGACAGTGTGCTCTACTTGGATCCTGGGATTCATTTCAATAAAGTAATGATTCTGGTTTTTATCCACCAAAAACTCAACCGTGCCTGCGCTTTCGTACTTTAAGGCCCTTGCTATTTTCAAAGCATCCTTGCAGATGCTATCCCGGACCTCTTTGCTTATTGTTATAGAAGGAGCAAATTCTACAATCTTTTGATGCCTTCTTTGTATGGAGCAATCCCTTTCATATAAATGGACGATATTGCCGTGAATATCACCTAACACTTGGACTTCAATATGCTTAGGATCTTCCAAATATTTTTCAATAAAGATATCATCAATTCCGAAGGCTTTCTTCGCTTCATTTCTTGCGCTTCTGAATGCGTTTATCATATCCTTTTCATCATGTACAACTCGCATACCTCGACCGCCGCCTCCGGCAGCAGCTTTAAGCATGATGGGATAACCGCATGCTTTAGCAAATTCCATTGCTTCTTTTTCATTTTTTAAGGGAGCTTCCGAACCGGGTATAGTTGGGACTCCGGCCTTTTTTGCAAGGCTTTTGGATCTTATTTTATCTCCCAGGCGTTCAATCATATAGCTTTTAGGGCCTAAGAATACTAAGCCGGCGTCCTCGCAGCGTTTTGAAAACATAGGATTTTCAGATAAAAAGCCATAACCCGGGTGTATTGCGTCCGCGCCCTTTCTCAAAGCCAACTGCACAATATCTTCTATACCGAGATAAGCCTCTATAGGTCCTTTGTTTTCTCCTATCAGATAAGACTCATCCGCTTTGGTTCTGAATAAGGCATATTTGTCTTCTTTAGAGTATATGGCTATGGTTCTGATGCCTAATTCCTGACAGGCTCTGAATATTCTTATTGCAATTTCTCCTCTGTTGGCTACAAGTACTTTTTTAAATTTCTTTATCATGGCTTCACATCCTATCATATATATAATTATAAATAAAAATGTATATTAAATCATATTATATAAAAACTAAGCTTTTGGTTTCAAGCATTATTTTTATAATGAATAAAAAAATCAGGGAGTTCTTTGGCTTGCGTTTTTCATAAAATGAAATTTACAAAAAAGCCAATTGCCGTGAAAAGCCTGAATTGGGGCCTTTTACTGCAAAATTGAAGAAACCGTCATTTTCCAGATATGATGGATATATATGCTATTTATTCAGCAGACTATTGCTATGAAAATATGGATGAAAAAGGTATTAATAAATAATCAATTTGATGGAAGTATTGTAGAAATTTCCGCAGATAAGGTATATTGACTTTACATTTCCAATGTGATAAAAATACATTGTTATATAAAATTCTAATTTGACCCGATAACTTAGCATTGCTAATAAATAAACGATGCTAAGTTCCTGGACAACGTCTTCTAAAGTTCAGAAGGAGTTATGAACTCCATCTGAACTAAGAATACTGTTAGTAATGGAGGAAGATAAATGTATGAGGAAATTATCAGATTGGTCAATGTATCTAAAAGCTTTAATGAGCAGCAAGTTTTACAGGATATCAATCTAAGCATCGGCAGAAATGAATTTGTTACTCTTTTGGGACCAAGCGGTTGTGGCAAGACCACTACATTAAGGATTATCGGGGGCTTTGAAATTTCAGACACAGGTGATGTTATTTTTGAAGGAAAAAAGATTAATAATCTTCCTCCCTATAAAAGAAAGCTGAATACAGTATTTCAAAGATATGCCCTATTTACCCACATGGATGTTTATGAAAATATTGCTTTTGGATTGAAGATTAAAAAAATGGACAAAAAGGACATTGACAGAAAGGTGAAGGAAGTTCTTAAGCTGGTCAATTTGAGCGGTTATGAGACTAGAGACATAGATTCTCTAAGCGGAGGGCAGCAGCAGCGCATAGCCATTGCAAGAGCCTTGGTAAACGAACCGCAGGTGCTTTTGNNTTCGAAAGGACATGCAGTTAGAGCTTAAAAAGATTCAGCGGAGCCTGGGAATCACATTTATTTATGTGACCCATGATCAAGAAGAGGCTCTTACGATGTCGGACACCATAGTGGTGATGAATGACGGAAGGATTCAGCAGATTGGAGCTCCTCAAGACATATATAACGAACCCATCAATGCTTTTGTCGCTGATTTTATCGGGGAAAGCAATATAATTGACGGAGTGATGGTGAAAGATTATTATGTTGAATTCGCTGAAAGCGGGTTTGAATGTGTAGATAAAGGATTCGAAC
>DPSW01000301.1:0-8638 GCA_003527145.1 Clostridiaceae bacterium
AATTGTGGATTTGATGAAAGAAATAAAAGCGGAAGTATACGGAATAGGAGTTTTGATGAAGACCATTGAACCAAAGGAGAAGATGGTTCAGGATTATATTTCTCTTCTGGAGGTGGGAGAGGTCGATGAGCACCAAGGATTAATAAATATCTATAAAGATATGCTATTTAGTTAAGAATTATACTTATTTTCAGAAAATTCCAAGCAAAAAGAAGGAAAAATCAAAAACATGGCGAATAAATTATCTATCAGCTGACAAAGCATTTGGACGGGAAGGTGGTGAGCAGTATGAACATAACTGACGTAAGAATAAGAAAGGTGAATGCTGAAGGCAAGATGAAAGCGGTCGTATCTGTTACCTTCGACAACGAATTTGTAGTTCATGATATTAAGGTTATAGAGGGTCAGGAAGGTCTTTTCATAGCTATGCCAAGCAGAAAAACGCCGGATGGAGAGTTTAAGGATATAGCGCATCCCATAAATTCTTCGACCAGAGAAAAAATACAATCTGCAATACTTGAGGAATATGAAAAAGTCAAGGATGCGGAATGATCAATCAGTGCTTGCCATTAAAGTCCTATTCCATTTACATGGGAGGGACTTTTTGCATTTGTAAACGCCTTTTGTATCATATTTTACTTCCGATGAATATATATATAATATTGGTATTAATATATTGGGAGGTAATATGATGTCAGATAAAAAATATTACGATCCGGAAGATTACATTCCGGATATGGATATGGACTATATGAAAATGCACCCAATGAATATGCACATGATGCAATGTCCCATGATGCAGTGCCCTATGATCAGCCAGGCAATGATGATGTGTCCCATGATGCATATGATGGAAGAGCCTATGCAAATGGAAGAACCCATGTATATGGAAGAACCAAAAATGAAGCATATGGGGCATCAGGTCGATTGGGATATGAAAGATTGGTATGAAGATGATGACAGCGATGACAGCAGCGACGATAATGAAGATTACTACGATAAAAAGAAGAAAAAGGGAAGCTGCGGATGGTGTCCGCACCCATATTACAAGAGGCCTTAGGACTCAGAACTCAGGTTTTTGGTTATTCCTTTTGGGTCCTGAAGTACGGAGAACACGGATTTACCACAGTAAAATAGCATCCGTGTATGGATTAAGTATGCTTATATAAAAATTGTCAATGACACTTATGAGTTGAGCCTTAGAAAAGTGTAGGATTTTCTTAGGCCCAGCGAATTAGTGTCATCAATTTTTATATACTATACTCAGCTATACATGGATGCTATTGGTATTACGGTATTTTTTTAGCAAGAAAAGGGAATGATTATATTACTGTTAATACTAAAAATATTATGCTAGAATATAGAGTGAAAATAATGAAAAAAATTGTATAATAGAGGGTGGTAATTTGAGTAGCACATCCTATATGCTGGCAGTCATACTGGCGGCAGGAGAGGGTAAAAGGATGTATTCGAAGAGGCCCAAGGTTTTGCATGAGCTTTGCGGCAAAGCTATGGTTGAGCATGTTGTCGGTTGCGCCAGGGAAGCAGGGGCATCTGAGACGGTAGTCGTAGTAGGCCATGGAGCTGCGGAAGTCCGGGATAAGCTGGCCGGGGTTAAATTTGTATATCAGGAGCAGCAATTGGGCACAGGCCATGCTGTGATGCAGGCAGAAAGCTTTATCACATCCGGGGATGTTTTGGTTCTATATGGAGATACTCCCCTTTTGACTTCGGAAACCATAAGCAAGATGTATAAGGCTCATAAGCAGGGAAACTGCCATGCTACGGTTTTAACTGCCGACTTCGAGGACCCTTATAATTACGGGAGGATCATACGGGACGCCGAGGGAAATGTTGCTGCCATTGTCGAGGAGAGGGATGCCGATTCTGAGCAAAAGAAGATAAGGGAGATCAATTCAGGTATATACTTGTTTGACGGCCCTTCTCTCAAAGAAGCTTTGAAAGGGCTCAAAAATGACAATGATCAGAAGGAGTACTATCTTACGGATGCAATAAAGATTTTAAATGAGAAAAACCTTAATGTAAGGGCTTTTAAAATTGAAAATTCGGAAGAGATAATGGGTGTTAACAATAGATTACAGTTATCCCAGGCAGTTTCTATTATGACAAAAAGAATTCTGGAAAAACATATGCTCAGCGGAGTAACGATCACTGATCCTGCCAATACTTATATTGAGGCGGGGGTAAAGATCGAAAGAGATGTGACCATATTGCCGGGATGCATATTAAAAGGGTCTGCATATGTAGAAGAAGATGCAATAATAGGTCCTTATACCACCATATCGGACAGCCATGTAGGCAAAGGAGCCCATATACAAAATTCCGTGGTGCTGGAGAGCCGCATAGGAGAAGGTACTACAGTAGGTCCTTTTGCTTATCTGAGGCCGGGAAATGTGATAGGCAGGCATGCCAAGATCGGCGACTTTGTTGAAATGAAAAATTCCAACTTCGGAGATCATTCAAAGGCATCTCATCTTACCTATGTTGGTGACGGAGATGTAGGCAGCGGAGTGAATTTAGGATGCGGAGTAGTCTTTGTAAATTATGATGGGAAGAAAAAACACAGAACTAAGGTTGAAGACAACAGCTTTGTAGGCTGCAATGTAAACTTGGTGGCGCCTGTAGTCGTGGGTAAAAACTCATATATAGCGGCAGGTACAACCGTGACCAGGAGCGTACCGGAAGAAAGCCTTGCCATTGGCAGAGCAAGACAGGAAAATATAGAAGGCTGGGTCAGAAGAAAAGGCCTCATAAAAGAGGAAGAATAAACTAGGAGGGTTTTAATAAAATGATAGCACATGGTGAGTGTATAAAAATTTTCCACTGTAATGCTAATAAGGAGCTTACAAAACAAATTGCAGATATAGTAGGCGTTCCTGTAGGTGATTCCCAGGTAGGGACCTTCAGCAACGGCGAAATATCTGTGAACATCAATGAATCTGTGAGAGGGGCAGATGTATTTGTTGTTCAATCAACCAGTGCTCCTGTTAATAATAATCTGATGGAGCTTTTGATCATGATCGATGCTTTGAAGAGAGCATCGGCAGGCAGGATCACAGCGGTAATCCCATTTTATGCTTATGCGAGGCAGGATAGAAAATCAAAGCCAAGAGAGCCTATCACCGCTAAGCTGGTAGCCGACCTGATAACTACTGCCGGGGCAGACAGGGTGCTTACTATGGATTTGCACGCTCCTCAGATACAGGGATTTTTCAACATTCCAGTGGATAATCTTTATGCTATGCCTATAATCGCCAATTACTTTTTGGATAAAAATTTGCAGGACGTCGTGGTCGTATCCCCTGATGTAGGCGGGGTTACAAGGGCCAGGGGCCTTGCGTCCAGACTCAATGCTCCTTTGGCAATAGTTGATAAGAGAAGACCAAGGGCAAATGTGGCCGAGGTAATGAATGTCATAGGAGATATAAACGGCAAAAATTGCATTATGATAGACGATATGGTGGATACCGGAGGCTCTATTTCCAACGCCGCCAAGGTTTTGACGGATATGGGCGCTAAAGAAGTCTATGTGGCTTGCACTCATCCGGTGCTGTCGGGACCTGCTTTTGAGAGAATAAATGATTCTGTCATCAAGGAATTGATCGTCACTGATACTATTCCGCTTCCTTCTGACAAATCCGGCGACAAGATAAAGGTTCTGTCGGTTGCACCTTTGTTTGCAGAAGCAATTCACAGAATTTACGAAGGACTTTCAGTAAGCAAGCTTTTTGATTAAAGATGGACAACTCATAGGCAATGGGCACAACATGATGTCTGTTGCCTTGAGCACTAGACTAACCCGCCCTAAATATACCGCTTCTATTAAGATGCTGGTATCAAAGGGCGGGTTAAGTCCAGTATGGACTCAACTAACATTCAGAGAGGATTTCCGACCCCCGCTGAATGAAGTTTCGTTCAATTTTTGGAGGGTAATATGTTTGTAATAGCAGGATTAGGCAATCCGGGGGCAAGATATGCGGATACAAGGCACAATATAGGCTTTATTGCTGTAGATTATTTGTCCCGCCAATTGAATATAAATATTAATAAGATAAGGCATAAGGCTTTGGTGGGCGAAGGTTATATAGGAACTGAAAAGGTCGTGCTTATAAAACCCCAGACCTATATGAATTTAAGCGGCGAAAGCATCATGGATGTGGTTGGCTTCTACAAGCTGCCAAGTGAGAATCTTATTGTCATCTATGATGACGTAGATCTCTCGCCGGGAGTTTTGCGTATAAGGCCCAAGGGAAGCTCCGGCTCGCATAATGGCATGAAATCAATTATATATTTATTGAATAGAGATGACTTTCCAAGGATAAGAATAGGTATAGGAAAACAGCCCGAGTATATGGATCTGGCTGATTATGTGACGGGAAAGTTCTCAAAGGAAGAGATACCTATTATGACAGAGGCAGTGGAAAAGGCGGCGGATGCAGCACAAGAAATAGTTTTGAAAGGCATTGCGGCAGCAATGAACAAATTCAATGGATAATGTTTTATCACCTTTACAATCGCTGGAAGAATATAAATATTTGATCCAATCCCTTCGTGAAAATGCTAAAACCGTTGAAGTTCACGGGATTTCTGATGCCCAAAAATCGATGATGGCTGCTTTGGTGAGCAAGGCCTTTGACAGATCGATTCTGGTCATAACGCATAATGATATTTTGGCCAGAAAGATTTATGAGGATATTTCTTTCTTTGATCAGGATGCGGCGGTGCTGCTGCCCACTGCGGAGATGATCTTTCATAAGATAGACGCCAGGAGCAATGAAATTGCCATAAACAGGCTCAAAGCCCTGAATAAGCTGGGCAAGGGAGAAAGAGTGGTATTGTGCGCGTCTGTGGAAGCCTTGCTGAACAAAATGCCAGAGCCGGATTATTTCTACTCTAAATTTGTGCGGGTAAAAGTGGGAGAGCAAATGCCTGTAGAGGATTTCACTGATTTTTTTGCAGCTTCCGGCTATGAAAGAGTGGATATGATAGAAGGCCGGGGACAGTTTTCCGTAAGAGGCGGAATTATCGATTTTTATGGTCCCACAGAAGACTATCCTGTGAGAATTGAACTTTTTGATGATGAAATTGACTCTATAAGATATTTTGATACAGGAACTCAGCGATCCGTAAAGAAGCTGGATTCTGTTCAATTATCGCCTATGAGGGAAATGTTATTGAAAGCCGGGGATTTTGCCAGAGCCTCAGAAATGATAGAGAAGGAATTGAACAAGAGACTGAAGCTTTATGAGGCTTCAGCCAAGAAGAAAGCGCTGGGAGAAAAGCTTAAGGATAAAATAACAGAAGATATAGAGAAAATCAGAAATAATATATACTTTCGGGGCATAGACAGGTACTCTGCATTCTTTTATGAAAAAGATTTATGCATCACCGATTATCTGTCGGATTTCATGGTTGTGGTGGATGAGCCTAACCGGGTGAGACAGAGGTTCGACAATATAAGGCTTGAATATGAAGAACATTTCAAGAGCCTCCTGGAAGAAGGAGAACTGCTGCCGGCACAGCTCAATGCATTGCTGACCTACGATGATATTCTGCTCAAAATAAATAATAAGCAGGTATTGTGCTTTAATGCCTTGCTGAAAAGCACAGCGGATTTTAAACCCCAGAGGACCATCAGCTTTCTTTGCCGATCCATGCAGCCCTTTCACGGGAAAATAAACCTGCTCATAGATGAAATAAAGCTGCTCAGGAGCAGGAAATACAAAATACTTATTCTATCGGGAAACAAAGACAGGGGAGAGAGGATAGTAGAGACCCTGAGAGATGATGGCATAGAGGCTTTGTATCAGGATAGCCTGGGCTTTGAGCTGCAGGAGGGACATATCGTCGTTATTCCGGGAAATCTCAGCGGAGGCTTTGAGTTTCCTTCCATAAATTATGCAGTGATCACTGATATGGAGGTTTTCGGAGGAGGAAAGAGAAAAATCCTCAAGAAAAAGGGAAGCGCCGTAAAGTTCTTCAGCGACCTGAAGGTCGGTGATTATGTGGTTCATGAAAGCCATGGCATAGGACAATATATGGGCATAGAGAGGCTCAAAGTCAACAATGTGATAAGAGATTACCTGCATATAAGGTATTACGGCAATGATAAGCTTTATATACCGACAGACCAATTTGATCTCATACAGAAATATATCGGAGGAGATAAAGCTCCCAAGATAAATAGGCTCTCCGGAGCGGAATGGGCCAAAACGAAGGCAAGAGCCAAGAAAGCCATAGAGGGCATGGCTGACGAACTGCTGAAGCTCTATGCGGAGAGGCAGCAGATGAAAGGCTTTACCTTTTCCAGGGACGGGAAATGGCAAAAAGAATTTGAAGATGCTTTTCCTTATCAGGAGACCCCTGATCAGCTGAGCTGTATAGAGGAAATAAAAAGGGATATGGAAACCGATAAAGCCATGGATAGGCTTTTATGCGGGGATGTGGGCTATGGCAAGACGGAGGTGGCCCTAAGGGCAGCTTTCAAATGCATCATGGATGGGAAGCAGGTTGCTATCCTGGTGCCTACCACCATATTGGCACAGCAGCATTTTAATACATGCAATCAAAGGTTTGGCAGCTTTCCCATACGTGTGGATATGCTATCCAGATTCAGAGGCCTAAAAGAGCAGAAGCAGACCCTTGAGGCCCTGAGGATCGGGGCTGTGGATCTTGTCATAGGGACCCATAGGCTGCTGCAGGAAGATATAGTCTTCAAGGACCTGGGGCTTCTGATAGTGGATGAAGAGCAGAGATTCGGAGTCGTTCATAAGGAAAAGATCAAGCAGATGCGCCAGAATGTGGACGTATTAACTCTTACTGCCACACCGATACCCAGGACCCTTCACATGTCTTTGATCGGCATCAGAGATATAAGCGTTATAGAAGAGCCTCCGGAGGAGAGGTATCCGGTGCAAACCTATGTCATGGAATACAATGATGAAATAGTGAGGGATGCCATTCTAAGAGAGATAAACCGGGGAGGACAGATCTACTTTTTATACAACAGGGTGAGGACTATCGGCAGAATGGCTGAAAGGCTGAGAGCATTGGTTCCTGAAGCCAGGATAGCGGCAGCACACGGACAGATGGATGAAAGACTTCTTGAAAATACTATGCTGGACTTTTATAATGGAGAGTATGACCTGCTTTTATGTACTACCATAATCGAAACAGGTCTCGATATACCCAATGTAAATACCATCATCGTATATGATGCAGACAAGATGGGATTGTCCCAATTATATCAGTTGAGAGGAAGAGTGGGGAGATCCAACAGATTGGCATATGCATACCTTACCTATCAAAGGGATAAGGTGCTGACGGAAGTAGCAGAAAAGAGGCTTCAGGCTATAAAGGAGTTTACCGAATTCGGCTCCGGCTTCAAAATTGCCATGAGGGATCTGGAGATAAGGGGTGCAGGAAATCTTTTGGGAAGAGAACAGCATGGACATATGGAATCCATAGGCTATGACCTCTATACCAAGCTCCTCGAGGATACGGTGAGAGCACTTACCGGAAGGCCGCTTAGGGAGACGATTGAGACAACTGTTGAATTTGATATAGAGGCCTATATACCCTTATATTATATAGAGGATGAGAATCAAAAGATTGAAATCTATCAGAAGATTGCTTCCATCAACGGGGTAGACTCCTTATATGATATTGAGGAGGAAATAGAAGATAGATTCGGAGATATACCGGATTCCGTGAGAAATCTGATGAGGATATCCTTTATAAAGTTCTTGGCTTCTAAGCTGGGAATAATCTTTGTATCACAGAAGCCGGAAGGCGTGCTGTTAAAGTTCAAGAGCGACAAATACATTAAAGCTGAGGCTGCCGTTAAGCTTATGAATGAGTACGGAAACAAGCTGTCTTTTATGGCTAGTGAGCAGCCCTATTTTACTTTAAAATTGGGAAAAGGCAATGTTGATAAGCACTTGAAATCTATTTCCGACTTTTTGGAGAATTTAGCTGCATATAATGAGAACAATACCGAACTTGAGAGGAGAGTAAATTGATATGAACCACAAAAAACTGTTGGGAGCCACGGCTGTAATTGTTGCATTTATGGTATTTGCAGCTTCAGGCTGCGGCATAGTAAAGGTAAAGCCCCAGGATGCGGACAAAATTATTGTGGCTGTGGTGGACGGAGAGAATATCACCAAGGCGGAATTTGATAAGATATTTGAAATATTCAAGACCCAGGTAGAGCTGAATCAGGACTCAAGCATATGGGATAAAGAGTATGAAGGGAAGAAATATATCGATCTGGCCAAGGAACAGGTGCTGGACCAGATGATAGGCGACCGGGTACAGCTTCGCAAGGCCAACGAATTGGGCATAGCCGTATCTGATGAAGAAGTTAATGCGGAAGTGGATAAATGGAAGAAGCTTTTCAACTCTGATGAGAAGTATATTGAGTTTTTAACCACATTNNATGGAAGAAGCTTATTTTAAGGATAATCTTAAAAAAGATCTGATGATAAACAAGATGAAGGAAAAGCTCACTCAGAGCGTAGAGATTACTGATACTGAGCTGGCAGACTATTACAACAGCCATATGAACCTGTTCTATAAGGTTAAGGCAAGCCACATACTGCTGGATACTGAAGAA
>DPSW01000301.1:8724-8945 GCA_003527145.1 Clostridiaceae bacterium
TTCAGACATGGAGAGATGGTAGAGCCCTTTGAGCAGGCGGCTTTTGCACTAAAACCGGGTGAAGTCAGCGACTTGGTAAAGAGCGATTATGGCTATCATATAATAAAGGTTGAAGATAAAACCATAGATAAATTTGAGGATGTCAAGGACGAATTGAAGAATACCCTGATAACCGATAAGAAAAACCAAAATTACAGCACTTCCTTAGAGGAAATGAAGAG
>DPSW01000129.1:0-478 GCA_003527145.1 Clostridiaceae bacterium
TGGCTTCGGCGGGAGTGGCTGCCCATGAATGCGGCCATGCAATACAGCATAGCGAAAGTTATATGCCTCTCACTTTGAGAAATACGATTGCCCCAATTGCCTCCATAGGCTCACAAGCATCCTGGTTCTTGATCATAATAGCACTGGCATTAGGGATGATGAATTTATTTACCCTGGGGATATATCTTTTCAGTGCAGTGGTATTATTTCAAATAGTGACTTTGCCTGTTGAATATAATGCCAGCAAAAGAGCAATAATTGCATTAGAGGACTATGGACTTGTTGGAAGCGGCGAAGTCTATGGTGCGAAGAAGGTTCTATCCGCTGCAGCACTTACTTATGTAGCTGCTACGCTTACTGCTGTACTGCAATTATTAAGACTTTTGCTTATAAGAGGGAGAAGGGACTGATAGCATTGCTATCAGTTTTTTAGAACCTGTTTAGTATCTGCAGGTGGCTGAGATTTTGAACAGATTTT
>DPSW01000129.1:509-5815 GCA_003527145.1 Clostridiaceae bacterium
CTTAGATAAGGAGTGCATCATATGGATAAAAGCTGGGCCCGGGAAGAAGCCTATTTGATTTTGAGCAAGGTTATCAGCAGAGGGGCTTATTCAAACATTGAGATAAGAAAAAAATTGAACAGCTCCGGCTTGGAAAAGCTAGATAAGGCCCTGGTAACGGAAATAGTAAACGGTACATTGAGAAATATGATATATATCGATTGGGTGCTGAGCAAGTTTTCAAATATTAAAGAAGAAAAAATATCTGCCAATATAAAAAATATTCTAAGGTGCGGAGTCTATCAAATAATGTTTTTAGATAAAATTCCTGACTCGGCAGTTTGCAATGAGAGCGTGGAGTTAGCCAAAAAATATGGGAATATGGGATCATCCAAGTTTGTAAATGGCTTGCTGAGAAATATTGTGAGGAATAAAGAGACGATTGGATATCCGGATAAAGGTAAATTGGCAGAATACTTATCTGTTAAATATTCTCACCCAGTCTGGCTGGTAGAAAAATGGCTAAAGGACTTTGAAGATAAATTCACCGAAGAATTGATGAAAAGCAATAATGATGTGCCTCCCCTAACAATAAGGATTAATAAGCTTAAGACAAATAAGCAGGAGGTCATTGATGATCTTGAAGGTCACGGCATTGCATGTTCTGAGGGTTTATACAACGAAGAGGATGTAAGCGTGAGAGGAACATCCTCTATTGAAAGCTTAGAAATTTTTAATAAGGGTTTTTTTTCAGTCCAGGATGAGAGCTCCATGCTGGTAAGCAAGGTCATGAATCCCAAACCCGATTCACTGATAATAGATGTTTGCAGTGCGCCCGGAGGAAAAGCTGCCCATATGGCTGAGTTGATGGATAATAAAGGCTTAATAATCGCAAGGGATATACATCAGCACAAACTGGATTTGATAAATAAGGCTTGCAGCAGGTTAGGCATAAATATTGTTAAAACTCAGTTGTTTGATGCACTGAGCATAGACAAGGCTTANNCTGACGGCGTTTTGGTGGATGCTCCTTGCAGCGGGCTCGGCTTGCTCAGGAGAAAGCCTGATCTGAGATGGAAGAAAAAGCCCGATGACTTAGACAGTCTTTCAAATATTCAATATGAAATACTTAAAAATGCTTCCCTATATGTAAAAAAAGGAGGAGCTTTGATATACAGCACTTGTACTCTGAATAAAAATGAAAATATTGAAATAGTAAAAAAATTTCTAGCCGCCAATGACGGTTTTTATTTAGATAATATAGAAAACCTGATACCTCAAAATTTATATGCCCCTGATGCTAAGGAAGGTTATTTAGAACTCTTCCCGCATATTCATAATANNTTTTTTATTGCGAGGTTGATAAAAAGATGATGGAGTGGGAAACAATGGATAAATGTGACATAAAAAACTTCACTGTTAAAGAACTGGAAGAAATGATGATAAAAAACGGATACCCGAGATTCAGGGGAGTACAGATATTTAAATGGATATACAAAGATGTGGCAAACTTTAAGGATATGAAAAATTTGCCCGGCGATATCATTGAGTTTTTGGAGGAGAATTTTTATATCGGAAGGGCGATATTGATTAATAAGCAGCAATCCAAGGACGGTACAATAAAATATTTGCTTGGGCTTCATGATAAAAATGCGGTAGAATGTGTCTTGATGGAATATAAGCATGGTTATTCCATTTGCATATCAAGCCAGGTTGGCTGCAGGATGCAATGCAGCTTCTGTGCCTCAACAGAAGGCGGCTTAGTGAGAAGCCTGAGTGCCGGTGAAATGGTTGAACAAGTCATGGCAACTGCGCGGGAAAGGGAAATTGTGATTTCCAATATTGTGATCATGGGTATAGGTGAACCTTTTGATAATTATGATGAATTGATGAAATTCTTAAATATTATTAACAGTAAAGACGGAATAAATATAGGAATGAGACATATAACCATATCTACTTCCGGTTTAGTACCGAGGATATATGGCTTTGCAGATGAAAATCTGCAGTGCACCTTGGCTGTATCATTGCATAGCGCTATAGATGAGGTTAGGAACATGCTGATGCCTATAAACAGGAAGTACAATATATCTGAGCTGATAAAAGCTTGTGATTACTATATAAGCAAAACTAATAGAAGGATAACGTTTGAGTACGCGCTGACAAAAGATGTAAATGACGGTGTGAATGATGCTGATGCTCTCGTCAAGCTGCTAAGGGGAAAGCTTTGCCATATAAATCTGATACCGATAAATNNGGCATGAGAGAGTGGAAAAATTCAAAAAAATAATAGAAGACAATGGACTTCAGGTTACGTTAAGAAGGGAATTAGGAACAGATATTCAGGGCGCATGCGGTCAATTAAGAAAAAATTATATTGCCCGATAAAATATTGCTGAGATTAATATACTATTGAGGCTTTATGCCATCGTATAATGGTATTATAATAAAATTAAAGGGTTTTTGCATATTGTGTCGAAAATAAATGTTTTAAGCAAATTTGTTAATAATCCTATTCCAACCAGAAATAGAGGTGTTTTAATGAGGTCATTTGGTGCTACTCATGTTGGTTTGGTCAGAAAAATAAATGAAGATTCTTTTTACTGCCAAGAAAAATACGAGTACAGCAAACCATACATTTGTATGATAGCAGATGGTATGGGCGGACATAATGCAGGTGAAGTGGCCAGCACAATGGCGGTTACTGAAGTGAAGGGCTTTTTAAAAAAAGCCATAAAGAATTCTGTTGGCTATGGAATAGAGGACTATGAGAATTTAGTAAGAGAAGCCTTTTTATTTGCTAACAAGTGCATTTATAATAGCTCTATGAAGAATAAAGAACGTTTAGGCATGGGGACTACGCTGACACTTGCCCTGATTGTAGAAAACAATTTGATAATAGNNATTCTTACGTAGCAGAGTTAATAAAAAATGGAACCATCAAACCGGAAGAGGCGAACCATCATCCCCAGAAAAATCTGATAACCAGAGCTCTGGGAACCTCCAGGACCATAGAGGTCGATGTAAAAAAGGTTGCTATAGAAAATGGGGATTTCATTCTAATGTGTACCGATGGTTTATCAAATATGCTATCAGATGATGAAATATTGAGCACAGCAACCTCCGAAAGGGAAATTCAATCTGTTTGCCATGAACTTGTCGACAAGGCTAATCTCAATGGAGGCCTTGATAATGTAACAGTGATTGTTATTGAAGTTGAGCTTGGAGGTGAAGATAATGATAGGTAAGGTCCTTGGAGGCAGATATGAAATATTGGAGAAAATTGGCGGCGGAGGCATGGCTCTCGTCTATAAAGCTAAATGCCGCTTGTTGAATAGATTCGTAGCAGTTAAGATATTGAGATCCGAGTTTACGGGAGATGAAGAATTTGTAAAAAAATTCAAAAGAGAATCCCAATCAGCGGCCAGCTTATCTCATCCTAATATTGTAGGGATTTATGATGTGGGGATGGAAGACGACATATACTATATAGTCATGGAATATATAAAAGGCCAGACTTTAAAGGCATTGATAAAGTCTAAAGGGGCTTTGGGTGTTGAATATGCTACAAATATAGCGCTTCAGATTGCTGCGGCTTTGGAACATGCTCATATGAATCATATCGTTCATAGAGATATAAAATCACATAATATAATGATAAAGGATGATAATACTGTAAAGGTTACTGACTTTGGAATTGCCAGGGCCGTATCCTCCTGCACCATAACCAATACAGGCAATATAATAGGATCTGTGCATTATTTTTCACCGGAGCAGGCCCGAGGAGGGTATACTGATGAGAAATCAGATATTTATTCCTTGGGAGTAGTGATGTATGAACTGGTAACAGGAAGGCTTCCCTTCGAAGGAGAAACACCGATATCAGTGGCCCTGAAGCATATTCAGGAGGAAGCAGTAAACCCAAGGGAAATAAATAATAGGATTCCCAAAAGTCTTGAAGATATAATCATGAAAGCAATGGAGAAGGATGTGTCTAAAAGATACAGCAATGTAGGAGAAATTATTGCCGATCTTAAACAATCCCTTATCATGCCTAACGGTGATTTCGTANNAAAAGAAAAAGGATATAGATGAAAATACAAAAGTTATTGAGCCTATTAAGCATATTGATGTTGAGGAGAAGCTGACTGTCGAAAGTAAACCGGAGGAGAAAAAGGTTCAACCCAGGAGCAGTAAAAAAATCACTGTGATTGCAATCTTGTCAGGTCTATTTCTTGCTTTGCTTATTTTTGGCGGCTATTTAATAGTGAACAGCATATTTAATGTTAAGATAGCAAATGTACCGAATGTTATCGGAGATAGTGAGGAAGAAGCACGAAAAGAGTTAGAAGTCTTAGGCTTTGTCATGGAAGTAGTCGAAGAGAGGGTCTTCAATAAAGATGTTCCTGAAGGGCATATAGTGAGGCAGGATCCAAAGCCTGAAACATCAAACAAGGTTACGAATCCGGTCAGAGTTGTTTTGAGCAAAGGACCGAAAAAGGTTCCGGTGCCCGCTCTCGTCGGAAAGAATTATGATGAGGTGGATATATTGTTAGAAAGCGTTGGACTGGAAGAAGGAGAGCCTTCACAGGAATACAGCCCATATCCTAGCGGAATAGTTATAAGACAAAGTATTCTTGAAGGTACCGAGGTTGATGAGGGTACGAAGATAGATTATGTCATAAGCGGTGGACCGGAGAAGTTTTTTATGACGAATTTCATAGGTTCAAATATTGAAGACGTTAAAAAGCAGTTAATCGTATTAGATTTAATTTTGGGAAATGAAACTCCTGAATTCAACGATGATGTTCCTAAGGGCGTTGTTATAAACCAAACCCCGAAGGCCGGTACGGAAGTGAGCAAAAAAAGCGTGGTGGATTTCGTGGTGAGCAAAGGGCCTGAAGAGAAACCTATAAAAAAGTATCTGAATGTCGAATTACCGAAAAATTTGGATAGGATGAAAGTGACCATATTTAAAATTGAAGGGGATAAGAGCACCTTGATCTATGAAAATACCCATTCGGCTTCTGACAGTCCTTTGAGGATAGAAATAAGCGGTAAAGGTGAAGTTAAATTTGAAGTGTATATAAATAACAGTTTTCATGATAGCGNNGATGTCTATGATATCAGGCATTATTACAAAAGGCATTGGCGGCTTTTATTATGTGGATGCAGACGAGCATATATTTGAATGCAGGGCTCGAGGCAGATTCAGAAAAGACCATATAGTCCCGATGGTAGGAGACTGGGTGGATATTGAAGTCGATGACAGGACGAAGCAGGGCTATGTTATTAATATCCATGAAAGAAAGAATCAACTGCAAAGG
>DPSW01000129.1:5840-6053 GCA_003527145.1 Clostridiaceae bacterium
GCTGCAAAAATTTATGGTATATGGAGAATATGTGGGGCTGAAGATTGTTGTTTGTATAAATAAAATTGATCTGGATGAAGAGAATGAAACAGAACCTATAAAGGCTATGTTAAGAAGTATTCCCTATGATTTTATTTGCACCAGCGCTAAGCATGGAATCGGAATTTCTGAACTGAAAGAAAAGTTGAGGGGCAATATATCTGTTTTTGCAGG
>DPSW01000002.1 GCA_003527145.1 Clostridiaceae bacterium
GCCAAGAAATATGTAAAATAATCCGCCAAATATGGGAAATAGCATTATAGGAATTATCCATGCTATTTTGTATGCTGGATTATCGTTATTGTTTATGATCCATAGTACCGCAATCATGCTGATAAATAAACTCGCTCCATAGAAAAAAGCAAAATAGTCCTTGAACCCTATTACTGTTCCTATCAAAACAAATACTTGCATTGATATTGCAAAGAATACAAAAGCAGCTCTATGGAATAAAAAATTTTTAATAAATTTCATTTTTTCATCACTTCTCATTTTTTATAATTTTACAATAGCCAGTTAACATCTCTATATTATATATATCATTTAGTACAAATAAAAATCCTATTCTTTCACTATTGGGAAAAAGTGATTTCATCATGTCTAAGAGGCTAATATATTTAGAATCCGATGCTGTAAGGCAGCTCATAATAACCTAAAGCCATTTTTGAATTGACTCTCATAAGCTATTTTCGACAGAGCCATAGAAATTCCTTCAAAAAAAACCTCCCATAACTACTGACATGCTCATTTTGATACAATAATTTCACGCTATCATACTATATAAGTTGCAATAAATACNNATACGTTACATAGCTTTTATCACTGAACTAACCCGCTCTATGAGTTTGTAAGCTTACTGATGTAAAATATTTAATGTGTTATATATAAATTATATTGGAAGCAAGGAATATTATAGTACAAAGGGAATCATATGAGCAAAGATATAACCGATAAGCTGGGTAAAGAGAAGGACTTTTATCTGATATATGAAGCCCTGCTAGAACAACTGACTACACTATTTCATATTATATATATGAGATGTTGTAGTTAGGAGGAAGCAGTATGTTTGAAAAAATGAAAAAGCGGCCTGTTGAAGTTGTTGACATAACAAGTCCCACAATGAATTCTATACTGGGAAGGTATTTCATTGGGCAAACCGGTATACTTAATTTTGGAAATAGATATAATGCTTGGGGGGGAATAATAAATCCCGATAATTCAGGAGTAAATCTTTATTTTGATATCTTTACCATTACAAACTTTTCAACTCAGGATTTTACCGCAGAAATCTGGTTAAATGTCAGGACACCAAGCAAAGCTATAGTCTCTTCCACAGTTACTCCATCAAATCAATCCATCTCACCTCCTCCTAAACCAAAGACAGTAATGAAATATGCTGATCATCTATCTGAGCCTCTGACAAAAGGAGTGAACATTTTTGGAAGGATAGTCACTTCCAATTCTACTCTTGTAAGCGATTCCCATAAGGGTTCTATAATTATCGGTCCCGGCGGCTCATTTTCAATACTTCTTAAGTCGCCAAGATCTGAAAATATCACAGGGACAATTGTTTTGACCTGGTGGGAGGAAAAAATCTGATGAGTTCGGTCTACAGATATTCACTAGGAGGTAGGTTATGAGCTTGATATTAGTAAAAAAAGAAAAATCGGTCAGAGATGTCATTGTTTTATCAGAGACTGTATATCATTCATATATCGGCAAATATTTTCTAGGGCAGACTGATATTATAACCTTCGGAGATGGCCATCATGCTTGGGGAGGCTTAATAAACCCAGCTAAATCAAATGTAAATATGTTTTTGAATGCTTATACTATCTCCAATTTTTCTAATCAACCAATAACGGCTGAGGGATGGCTAAGCAGCACACTTCCCGGAAAAGGTAAAGCATCACCATATTTTGCTTCTGGAAACCAATCCATTACTCCGCCGCCAATACCTAATGTAGAAATTCAAAATGCTAGTTTTGTATCAAAAAAACCTACAGGCGGAACTTACGCATTTGTGAGAAGGATCGAACCCAACCTGACGCTTACAAAGCATGACTTTCAAGGCATGTATATCATTCCGCCCAACAGCTCCTTTGTATTATTCTTTCTATCCCCTGAAAAAGAACAAGCTCATGTAAGAGTAGCGTTTGGCTGGTGGGAAGAAAAAATTTAATGGGGCAAGAGCAATATGTTACCGTATTGACAAAGCCAAGGCTTGATGATTATGCATATATAGTTGTAAGGGCGGACTCAGGATATCCTGCTATAGAAGCTGCCTATACTCGCGTTAAAGATGACGGCAATTTGTATTTCGGGCCATATTCAAGCAAGAATACTGTAGATAGTGCTTTAGACGGCATAAAAGAATTCTATAAGATACTCTGCAGCAATCCTTTGAAAAAGAATGCCCCATGCTTAAGCTACTCCTTAGGCCTGTGCATCGGGGTGTGCCTCGGGGGATCTGCTGCAGCACGAATATTAAAAGCTTCAAAATAAGTCATCGAATACTAGACGGTTTTATCACAGTGTTGAGGAACTTTTGATTAAACCGGCAGACTTGCATAATACAAGTACGGATTATTAGCTTTTTCCCAGATCTATACACTCCGGGTCAAGATAATAAATCATATCCTTTCTTTCAACTACGATACTGATCCTACTTTTTAGTGCGGGATTTTCCAATACCTTGGTTACCAGCTCCCTCGTCGGGTTAACACATACCGGATGACCAACGGCTTCGAACATTGCATAGTCACCTGTTGTATCCCCATAGCTGTAGCTTTTTGAAAGATCAATATCATATTTTTCAACTAATTCCTTCATCGCTTGCTTCTTGCTTTCGCTATCCCACATGGGGATAATAGTCCCGGAATATATTCCATTTTCGTCAATCTCATAGGTCGCTCCCTTGAAATCATCAAAACCATGCTTCAGAGCCATCTCTTTAACCAATTCAATAGGACTTCCCGATATAGTTATCAGCTTATGCCCGTTCTCTCTATGCCACTTTATCCTGTCTCTCGTATATGTATATACCCTATCGCCCTTCTGGTTTATTACCAACCTGGCAATAAACTCAACCTGAGATCTGTGAAGCCCCTTTATAGCCTGGGTATATATCTCAGCCATCTTTAACAGATAATTATCGTAGTTGCCCTGTCTTTTATCATACCGCTGATACTCAGGCCTTACCTCATTATACCACTTCCCGTTATCGATGATTTCCGCTTTTACGAGCTTCTTAAAAATCTCGGAAATCAAGCCTTCCCTATACAACGTTCCATCTATATCAAAAAAAGCAGCTGCGGCTTTCATAGTATTTACCCACCTTCCTTCAAGCTTTGATATATTCTATCATAAAGCAAGGGAATTTGAAATTTAAATATTCTCTATTCCGTTTTTATAAAAATAAGAGCAGATAGATCGATTCTTATATTCCTACTTAAACCGCTATCTGCTTAAGATTATTAGATATAGAATTTTATTGCTAGTTTGTTAAAATTTTATCCTTCACCAGACAACAGAGATCGTTCTTGATCTGTTCATTTATGATACAGTTCTCTATTGCCTCCAGCATGTTACGTCTCTTAAATTCTTTATTTTGAAATAGTTTCTCCAGGCTTTTAAAGGCTTCGGGTACAATGGCATCCGTGAATACCTTGCAATCCTTTATCACCCCGTCAGAAACTTCCAGATTGATCTCAAAGATACCCCAATTGAATTTATCCTCTGCGGTAATTGCAAAATCAGGGCTCTCTGTATAGTTCCATTCCCATGAACCATACTTTCCCATATAGGCTGTGACATCGATGGCTTTCTCATTTAAAAGAATTATTTGAGCTTCGGCTTTGTAAAACTCATTAAAGCTTATTATAAGGGCATCCTTCAAGCTGTCGACAGTTATTTGCGAAGAAAATTCTTTCAGATTTATTACTCTGGATGCCACCGAATCAATGCCCTTTGACTTAAGCTTTAAAGGTGATACGGTCAGGTATTTGGATAGCTTATACAGATCAGCATCAACGAGCAGAGTGCCGTGATGGCAATTCATTCCGTTATCGCTGATAAAAGCATTTCCGGAGAACTTTCTTCCCTGCACCAGCAAATCATTTCTGCCGTTAAAACAGCCATGGACTCCAAAGCGTGAAACCCCGTTCAAGATAATTTCCATATTGCTCTCAACATCATAGCTTTCATCAGAAGCAATAAAGGTAAAGTTCAGGTTCCCATGATCATGATATACGGCTCCACCACCTGATAATCTTCTTACCAGGTGGACATCATCCTCTTTGAGCTTTTTAACATCGCATTCTTTATAAGGATTCTGGTTTCTTCCTATGACAATAGTGTTTGCATTCTGCCAAAGGAAAAACACAATATCGTTAAGCTCATTACATGCCATCAACCACTCTTCGACGGAAAGATTGAACTTAGGATCAAAGGATTCTGAAATATATATTTTAAATTTCTTATGCAAAGTGAATTCCCCTGCCATCTATGCTTAATAATGCTTCATGAATAGATTCGGCTGTTGTAGGATGTGCATAAATCACATGGGCCGCTTTATCTATAGTTAAGCCTGAAGCGATGATATTGCTGATTGTGCTGAGCATATCGGTGGCATGCACCCCCACTATAGTCCCTCCAATTATTTTTCTTGTTTCTTTGCCGGCAATAAGCTTCACGAACCCTTCCGTCTCTCCCATGGCCTGCGCTTTACCGTTTGCCATCAACGGAAACTTTCCAATTATATAATCAAGCTTTTGTGAGACGGCGTCCTTTTCTGTCAATCCGACATGGCCGATCTCAGGCATCGTAAATATTGCACTGGGTACTAAGTCATAACACATCTCATCTTGCATTCCATTGATATGGTCAGCAGCTATAATACCTTGATGTGAAGCAACATGAGCCAATTGAATTTTATTTGTTATATCTCCTATGGCGTATACATTTGGATTGCTCGTTCGCATATGGGCATCCACCGAGATGCCATTACGCTTTTCATTCAGTTCAACCTTGAGCATCTCCAGATCAAGAGATTCCAGATTTGCTTTCCTTCCAACCGCCATAGCCACTTTTTCGCTTATTAAATACTTTGTTTGATTATTTTCATCTATCTCAACAATTTTCGTTCCGTCTAATGCAGTTTTTATCGACAATGCTTTGGCGCCTTCATAGAGATTAATTCCTCTCTGGGCGGCAGATTCTCTTATTATATCTGCTGCATCCTCATCCATAGTGTTTAAAATTTGCGGGAAATACTCAACTACATTTACTTTTGCACCTAAAGCATTATAAATGAAGGCAAATTCCATCCCAATAACGCCGCCGCCAATGATTGTGATTGAGGAAGGCACTTCCGTTAATTCCAATAGATCCTGACTGGTAAGAATATCTTCGCCGTCGGCTCCTTCTATCGGAAGAATGGCCGGTTTAGAACCCGCGGCTATTATCAGCTTTTCGAATTTTATAGTGGCATCAATAGATTTATTTTTAACGGTTAGGGTTTCTATATCTTGGACTTCTGCCTTGCCATTTATATACTCTATTTGGTGAACCTCCATCAAATGCTCAATTCCGGATACCAATGTATCGACCACTTCATTTTTCCTTTGCATTATTCTTTCAAGAGAAGCTTTTACCCCTTCGACTTCTATGCCAAAGCTTTGAGCATTTCTGATCTTCTCTAAAGCATCTATGCTGCTGACAAGGGCTTTTGTGGGGATGCACCCATAGTTGAGGCACGTTCCTCCCAACCTGTCTTGCTCAATTATCAGAACTCTTTTGCCGCCCTGGGCTGCCCTTATGGCGGCGACGTAACCCCCGGGACCTCCTCCAACAATTGCTACATCCACCTCATAGCTTTTGCTTAAAGGCTTGGCAAGCCCAAAGGAGTAAGATGTCTTTTTCAGTTCTTGCTGAATCAATTCTCCCTCTACACTGCCAATAACCTGCCCTTTCTTTATAGTATCCCCCTCAGCAATCAATAATTGTTCCAGAGTACCCTTATATTTTGATATATATTTGATGGTTCCCTTGCCGGACTCGATGGTAAATATTATATCGTCTGGGTTTAAAATATCGCCGGTTTTTTTGTTTATTTTGCCTACTTTCCCGGACATGTCATGACCGGAAAGCTTTNNGCTTTTCTATAATCAAATCATATTTCATTTCGATTCCTCCAAAATTCAATCAAAGCAAAAAAGGGCAAAGCCCTTTCTATTTGAAATCGCCTTCGAATTCAGCTATGCAATCCTTAAGCAATGTTACCGAATATGCCA
>DPSW01000421.1:0-5978 GCA_003527145.1 Clostridiaceae bacterium
TGGACCGCGGCGAAGGCATTCCCTGGAAAGGCAACTATTCGTCGTGGCTGGAGCAGAAACAGGCACGCCTGGCAGTGGAGGAAAAGGCTGCCAGCGATCGACAGAAGACCCTGCAACGGGAACTGGAATGGATCAGGATGTCACCCAAGGGCCGTCATGCCAAGGGCAAGGCGCGCATCAGCTCCTATGAACAACTCCTGACCCAGGAAAGCGAGAAACACGCCAAGGATCTTGAGATCTACATTCCGCCGGGACCTCGCCTAGGCAACGTAGTTGTGGAATTCAACGACGTATCCAAAGCCTATGGCGACCGGCTCTTGTACGAACATCTCACGTTCAATCTGCCACCGGGCGGCATTGTCGGCGTAATCGGCGCCAACGGAGCAGGCAAGACAACCCTCTTCCGTCTGATCACCGGCCAGGAACAGTCCGATTCAGGCAGCATCCGGATCGGCGAAACCGTCAAACTGGGTTACATGGATCAGTCCCGCGATGCCCTCAAACCGGACCAGACCATCTGGGAAGCGGTCTCGGGCGGTGATGAAAACATTCAGTTGGGCAAGATCACGGTCAACTCTCGAGGCTATGTTTCCCGTTTCAACTTTTCCGGCTCCGATCAGCAAAAGAAACTCGGCATGCTTTCCGGTGGAGAACGGAATCGCGTACACATGGCCAGGATGCTGAAGGAAGGCGCCAATGTGCTCTTGCTGGACGAACCGACCAATGATCTGGATATTGAAACCTTGACCATATTGGAGGATTATCTCGAAAGCTTCCCGGGAGCGGTGATTGCCGTATCCCATGACAGGTATTTTCTGGATAAGGCGGCGGAAAAGATTTTTTGCTTTGAAGGGAATGGCAGCATAGCTCGGTATACGGGGAACTATTCCGATTTCAAAGAAAAATCAGATGAGAATACAGCCGATAAGGAAGACCATAAGGATACAAGGGAAAAAAGGGCTGAGGCCAGGGAAAAGCCGAAAGCTTTGAAATTCACCTATAAGGAACAAAAAGAATATGAACAAATAGATGAAATTATTGCTTCAATAGAAGAGAATATCCGGGAGCTTGAGACGAAGATAAACGAAGCGGCTTCAGACTATGAGCTTTTGCAGAAGCTGCTGCTTGAAAAGGAGGAGCAGGAAAAGCTGCTGGAGGAAAAGATGGAGAGATGGGTTTATCTCAATGAACTGGCAGAGAGGATACAAGAGAGCAAAACCCCGGGGGTTTAAACAAGGTTTATGCGATCAATAATGTATGGAGGTGTTTGCTATTGTGGAGAAAAATCAGCTGGAAGAACTGCTAAAGGAACTGGAATATCATAAACAAGTATATGAAGAGTTGAATTTGATCCTTGATACCACCTTTGATTTTATAAGCATTGCTGATGGAAAAGGTATTTTTTTAAGGCTTAGCAAGGGTTCAGAAGAGATTTTCAATGTTTCGGAAGGCGAGATCATAGGTTCAAGCTGTTACGATGTAGAGAGAATGGGAATTGTGGACAATTCAGTGACTCGAGTAGTTTGGGAAACCGGCAAAAAGATATCATCAGTACAGATCACCCAGGGCGGAAAACGGTTTATGGTCATTGGTATCCCGATGTTTGACGATAAGGGAAGGTTAAAACGCATAATAAACATATCCAGAGATATAACCGAAATTGAAAAACTGAATAATAGGCTTAAGGAAACAGAAGAGCTCCTTGATTGGTACCGTTATGAAATACTGAAAAAGCAGGAGTTTGAAGAAACCTTTATATATAATGAAACCTCTTCTATGAAGAAGATTTTCAATCTGGTGAATCAGGTATCCAGAGTAGATGCCACAGTTTTGCTTCAGGGGGAAACAGGGGTGGGGAAAAATCTCATCGCCAAAACGATCCATAAGCTCAGTTCAAGGCGAGAAAATCCTTTCGTACAGATAAACTGCGGTGCCATCCCGGAAAACCTGCTTGAATCTGAGCTGTTCGGATATGTGGAAGGAGCCTTTACCGGTGCTGCAAAAGGCGGCAAAAAGGGCTTCTTTGAGATAGCTAATGATGGAACGATCTTTTTAGATGAGATTGCCGAGATTCCTTTGTATCTTCAGGTAAAGCTCCTTCATGCATTAGAGCATCATGAGATATATAAGGTGGGAAGCTCAAGCCCCACAAAATTCAATGTGCGCATATTGACAGCAACCAATAAGGATCTGAAAGCTATGGTAAAGGATGGAGGCTTTAGAGAAGACTTATACTACAGGCTTAATGTCCTTCCCATATTCATACCTCCCTTAAGGGAAAGAATGGATGATATCCCTCTGCTCACTCATCATTTCTTAAGCAAATACAATAATAAATACTGCATGAACAAGCAATTGACTATGGAAGCCCACAAGGCTTTGGCACAATATAAGTGGCCCGGCAATATAAGGGAGCTTGAGAATGTCATAGAGAGGCTTATCATAACCTGCGGACAGGATATGATAGATGCAAGCCATGTGTATAATACGGTTTATGGCTCTAATGAAAGAGCAACAATAGAAATAAACGGGATAATACCTCTTAAGCAGGCGGTAGAAAAAGTAGAAAAGGAGCTTTTGTTTAAGGCTATGGAAGAATTCAAGACAACGAGAGAGGTCGCCAAGGTTCTGGAAATAGATCAATCTACTGTGGTAAAAAAATTAAATAAATACAAAAATATTAGATGATGACGAGAGGAATCTTTTGTGATGAATAAATTCATCACTTTTATTTTTTTTGGAGTTTTTTCACTATAAAAATAAAATAGGCTTCGTGAGAGGCTTGAAAATAAACAATTTATAAAAACTTTTTTAAATTTAGAAAATTGGCACAAACATTGCACATAAAAAGAATATTAGAAACAATGCACAGGCTAAATAAGAAGGAGATGATTTTATACAGGATGGATATTAGTCTGTGAAAAAGTAAAAGGAGGCTTATTATGAGTATTATCATGGCTTTTTGTGTCGTATTAGTGGTTTTGGCAATAGGAGATGTCATATCAGCCAAAACAAAAGCATTTATACCTTCTGTATTTGTATCCGCAATATTGTTTTTAATAGGATTTTGGACTTTTCTTCCCCAGGATTTGATCGATATTTCCAGTTTGGGAATGCCTTTTGCTCTATTAGCAATGTATCTGCTCATAACTCACATGGGAACCATGATGAGTGTCAGCGAATTGATAAGTCAATGGAAGACCATTACAATCGCCTTTATGGGTTTGGTGGGAATGTGCGCAGGCACAATGACCATAGGAACTTTGCTGTTTGGCTGGGATACTGTGGTAGCAGGCACTCCGCCTTTAACCGGCGGTATAGTGGCAGCCATAATGATGTCGGATGCTTTCGCGGCAAAAGGGATGCAGGACTTGGCAGTGCTGGCAATAGTGATGTATGTCATGCAGGGCTTTGCCGGTTATCCGCTTACGGCTTTGTGCTTAAAGAAGGAAGGAAAACGTTTGCTGTCGCTTTACAGAAGCGGTGAAATGGTTGCAGCAAAACCTAAGAGCTTCAATGTTGATATACCTAAGAAGTCCAAATATAATATATTCCCTCCATTGCCGGAAAAGTATCGGACAACTTACATGTACTTAGCAAAGCTTGGATTGGTTGCATGGGCGGCGGTCAGCTTTGCTGCGGCAACAAATGAAGTGATATCAAGGTATGTGGTATGTTTGATCTTTGGCGTCATTGCTTCTGAGATCGGTTTCCTGGAAAGAAAGCCTTTGAATGAATCAAACTCCTTCGGCTGGCTTATGACTTCACTTATGGCATATGTATTTGCTCAACTGGCTAAGGCTACACCGGCCATGTTAGTGGAGATTTTTGTTCCATTGTTAGGCATCATCGTTATCGGAGTTGCAGGTATGGCGCTATTTTCTACTATTATAGGCAAAAGATTAGGCTATTCCAAAGAGATGGCTTTTTCAGTAGCCTTGACAGCCCTCTACGGATTTCCTCCCAACTATATACTTACGGATGAAGCATCAAAGGCTTTGGCAGAAACTCCGGAAGAAAAGGAATTTTTAATGGATCAGATGCTTCCCAAGATGCTGGTAGGCGGATTTACAACAGTAACAATTGCATCCGTCATTATAGCCGGTGTTTTTATCAAGTTCTTATAGATGGACCTGTTGAAAATTACGTTTGATTATTAGGAGAAATATATGAAGACAAATTTGATTAGAATAGCACAAGATATTGAAGCTTTATCCCGTTATAATGCGACACCGGGAGAAGGCTTGACCCGTTTTTCTTTCACTAAGGAAGACAGGGGAGCCAGGGAATATATAAAAAAAGAGATGGAGAAAGCCGGGCTTAGGGTATATGAAGACGGAGCAGGCACGATAATAGGCCGGCTGGAAGGCAAAAACCAGGATGCTCCTGTGATCATGCTGGGCTCTCATTTTGATTCCGTGAAAAACGGTGGAAATTTCGATGGCAATGCAGGAGTTGTAACAGCTCTTGAAATTTCAAGGGTCCTCAAAGAAAACAAAATGGAATTGAATCATCCTGTTGAGTTCGTTGCAATCGTTGAAGAAGAAGGCGGCCGTTTTGGCAGCGGGCTATTTGGAAGCAGGGCAATGGCAGGAAAAATTCCAAGGGAGCAGCTGGACCTGTTAAAGGATGAAGACGGAGTAACTATTGCAAAAGCCATGTCTGACTTTGGCCTGGACCCGGATAATATTTTGCAGGCTGTCAGGGAGCCCGGTGATATAAAAGCTTTTTTGGAGCTCCATATTGAGCAAGGGCCTGTATTGGAGCATGAGGAGAAAAGCATAGGAATCGTTCAATATATAGTGGGCATAAACCAGATGGAAGTGGTCATAGAGGGGCGCGCCGACCATGCAGGAACTACGCCTATGGATATGAGAAGGGATGCATTGGATGCAGCGGCAGGCGTCATATATAACATCAGCGGTTTTGCCGGATCATTGAAGGATGGCACGGTAGCAACTGTAGGAAGTATTACGGCGCTTCCGGGGGCTGCCAATATAGTGCCGGGGAAAGTGAAGTTTACTATAGATGTAAGATCAAAGGATGAAGGATCCATATGCAAAGTGATAGACTTTGTAAAAAGCAGGCTGGAAGATGCAAGGAGAGAAAAGGAAGTAACTTATACTATTGACAGCAAGCTTAAAGTGTCTCCGGTGGAGATGAATGAAGAGATAATTAAGCTTTGTTATAAAAACTGTGAAGCTCTTGGCTTTTCCCGGATGAATATGCTCAGCGGAGCGGGCCATGATGCCATGGTGATGTCAGAACTCACCAGGGTGGGCCTGATATTTGTACCCAGCAAAAATGGCAGGAGCCATTGCCCCGAGGAATGGACCGATTATGAGGATCTGCAAAGGGGTATTGAGTTGATGTATCATACGCTATTGGATTTGGGAAAGGAGATATAAATGAAAATCAGAGATCTTGCAGAGCAGTATAAAGAATATATAGTGGATTTAAGAAGAGAATTCCATATGCATCCTGAGGTCAGCTGGCAGGAAATAAGGACTTCCGGCAGAGTCAAAGAAGAGCTTGCCAAGATGGGAGTGCCATACAAAGAGATAGCCAAAACAGGGGTCATGGCTGTCATAAAAGGGAAATATGAAGGCAAAACGGTAGCCCTGAGAGCTGATATGGATGCTTTACAGGTGAAAGAGCAAAATAAAGTACCTTATTGCTCAAATAATGTGGGTGTAATGCATGCTTGCGGTCATGATGGGCATACGGCCATGCTATTGGGCGCAGCGAAGATGCTGAATGAAATGAAAGATGATATGAAAGGGACCGTAAGGCTCTTTTTCCAACCCGCCGAGGAGATGGCTGAAGGCGCATATGCCATGGTAAAGGAAGGCTGCATGGATGGCGTAGATGAAGTTTTTGGAATACATCTATGGAGCGATCTGGAAAAAGGCGAAATATCTGTGGAAGCGGGGCCTAGAATGGCTTCTGCAGATTTGTTTAAAATAAAGGTAAAGGGC
>DPSW01000421.1:5989-8307 GCA_003527145.1 Clostridiaceae bacterium
CATAGATGCCGTGGTTGCTTCCTCTGCAATTGTTATGAATTTGCAGTCCATCGTAAGCAGAGAAATCAGCCCTTTGGAATCAGCTGTGGTCAGCGTTGGAGTATTGAATTCAGGCACAAGATTCAATGTTATAGCAAGCGAAGCCGTTTTAGAAGGCACGACAAGATGCTTCAGCCCTGACATCAGGGAAAGATTCCCCAAAATGATGGAGAGGATCATTGAGAGCACGGCAGAAAGCTATAGAGCCGAAGCACAATTAGAATATACGTTGGGCACGCCGCCCACTATCAATGATGCCACAAGTTCAGAAAGGGCAATAAAAACCATTGAAAAGCTTTTCGGCACAGATGCAGTATCCCTCATGGAGAAGGTAACAGGGGGAGAAGATTTTGCCGTATACCTGGAGAAGGCTCCCGGAGCTATTGCCTTTGTCGGAGTGAGAAATGAGGAAAAAGAGAGCAACTATCCGCATCATCACGGAAGATTCAATATCGACGAGGATGCCCTGGAAATGGGAGCAGCTCTTTATGCTCAGTATGCATTGGATTTTTTAAGTGAATAATAGAGTAAAGTATAAATTTATAATTTACGGGCAATCCGGGATTTGATGCCCTTATGCAATTCAAAATACCGCAATAAAAAGTGTAGCTGTCATATATCCGTGAACAAGAGAGCAAAATATAGAAGCCTTTATCGCTAAAAATGTTATAATATTAGCAGAGACTATATTGAGAGGATTGTTTGTATGAGTAAATCATTGGTATTGGCCGAGAAACCTTCCGTAGGGAGGGATCTGGCAAGAGTTTTGAATTGCGGTAAAAAGGGCAATGGATTTTTCGAAGGTGAAAAGTATATTGTGACCTGGGCTTTGGGCCATCTGGTGACTTTGGCGGATCCGGAGGCTTATGGAGATAAATATGCGACCTGGAGGCTGGAGGATCTGCCTATGCTTCCGAAGGAACTGAAGCTTGTGGTAATAAAGCAGACCTCGAAGCAGTATTCCACCGTCAGGGAGCAGATGAAAAGAAATGATGTATCCGATATCATCATAGCAACCGACGCAGGCCGTGAAGGCGAATTGGTCGCAAGATGGATAATAGAAAAGGCACAAATAAGGAAACCAATAAAAAGGCTATGGATTTCCTCCGTCACGGATAAGGCTATAAGGGAAGGCTTCGCCAGGCTGAGAAACGGCAGGGAATATGAAAATCTTTATGCATCGGCTGTAGCACGGGCTGAAGCGGATTGGATAGTGGGCATCAATGCCACCAGGGCTTTGACCTGCAAATTCAATGCCCAGCTTTCCTGCGGCAGGGTGCAGACCCCAACCCTGGCTATGATCGCTAAGAGAGAAGAAGAGATCAATACATTCGAGCCGAAACCGTACTATGGCATAACCGCAGCCACTGACAAATTGCGATTAACCTGGCAGGATAGCAAAAGCAAGGAAACACGAAGCTTTACGAAAGACAAATGTGAGCGGATCTTAGACGGTATAAAGAATAAAAATGTGGTTATAGAAGCTGTTGACAAGACGCTTAAACGGAATTATGCACCGCAATTATATGATCTGACAGAATTGCAGCGAGATGCAAACAAGCTGTTCGGCTATTCAGCTAAAGACACATCTTTCATTATGCAGAGACTTTATGAGAATCATAAAGTGCTGACCTATCCACGAACTGACTCCCGTTATTTATCTTCCGATATCGTGGAAACTTTGCCAGAGCGGCTGAATGCCTGCGCTGTGGGACAGTATGCCAAGCTGGCGGTAAAAATGCGGAATAAGATAAAACCTAGTAAACATTTTGTGGATGACAGCAAAGTCTCTGATCATCACGCCATTATTCCGACAGAGCAGTATGTTAATCTCGGGGCAATGAATGACCGGGAGCTTGGTATTTATGATTTGGTGGTCAAGCGCTTTCTTGCTGTTCTGTATCCGCCTTTTGAATATGAACAGGCTATCATTACAGCGCGGATCGGCAGCGAGACTTTTCTGGCGCGAGGCAGAACAGTTCTGGCACAAGGCTGGAAGGAAGTCTATGGAAATGCGTTTGATGATGACCGGGACAAGGAACAGGATGATGTAGCAGAGCAGCATATACAAGGTGTACAGCGAGGAGATAGTTTGCCGGTCAGTTCGCTTGTGCTGACACAAGGAAAAACAAAGCCGCCTGCGCCCTTTAATGAGGCTGCGCTGCTGTCAGCCATGGAAAATCCGGTGAAGTACATGAGCCAGGAAAATGAAACCCTGAAGAAGACGATTGGCGAAACCGGAGGCTTGGGTACGGTTGCTACCCGGGCTGACATAATTG
>DPSW01000185.1 GCA_003527145.1 Clostridiaceae bacterium
CAGCATGTCCATCTCTTTTCCGCAAGGAAAATCAAGCCCCATTGCTACTCCTAGCCTATCTATAAATTGTCCTGCCTTTAAATCGGAAGAACCTCCTATAACCTTTACTGCCATTTTCTCATATCCCTCCACTAAAAGCAGCTCTGTGGTTCCGCCGGACATATGATATGCCAAAAATGGCTTATCCGGAACAAGCTGCTGAGACCACAAGCCAGAGAGAATATGATTTTCCTGATGAGACAGTAAAAACAACGGTGCTTTTAAACATAGGCCCATTACTTTGCCTATATGTAAACCACTATTAAAAACAGGCATATAGGAATCAGGATTATTTCTCGGCTTGGAGCTTACCCCTATAGCTTTTATGTGAGATGCATCAAAGCTGCCAAATAAATCTTCCAATAGTACGTCCAAATTCTCAATATGCTGATAAATCGCATCCGATTGGCGTATGCCTCTTTCCCCTGCTTTTACCTTGATCATTATCCTCTCATCCATGACCAAATGCTCTTCGTTATCTATCAAAGCAACAGAAGTAGTATAACAGCTGGTGTCAATACCCATATAATACAAAATCATTCACCTGACTTATTAATTTCTCTTTGTACTTTCCCCAATACTCCATTAATGAAGCTGCCGGAATCATCGGTTCCAAATACTTTACCGAGCTCTATTGCTTCATTGATCGCAACACTATCAGGAATATCTTGGGAATATAATAGCTCATAAATCGCCATCCGTAAAATAGTAAGATCAACTTTCGCAATTCTATCCATGGTCCACGATTTAAGATTGCTCTTGATCATATAATCTATTTTCTCTACATTTTCAAGAGTGCCTCTTACTAAATCATAGAAAAACTTTTTATCCCTTTCGTTCAGCTCATTAAAAGGTATATGTTCATCTTCTTCTTGAATCAGAAAAATATTAGGCTCTTCAGATATGTCTTTAAATATTTCTTCTATATCATCATCATTGAAATGAAAGCTGAAGATTATCTTAAAAGCACTCTGCCTTAGTAAACGTCTGCTCATAAGCACATTGTATCCTCCTTATTTTTTACCATATGAATTGAGCAATCTTTCAATAAATTGCACTATATCTTCTTTATTATCTATTTTCTTACCAAAATAATAACCCATAGCTATACAAATTGACAAAAGGAGCGTTTTAAAAAAGCCTAGGGTCAGCAAAAAGATACCTACCAGGAAACCGATCAATGCGCCAATTATCTTTCCTTGGTGAGAAATAATAATAGCCGCCAATTTATCCTTATTCATATCTAGCCTACCCTTCTCTTGCCGGAATTATTTGTATTATCAACAAATACAACCACTTCTTTTACATTTATTTCTGCAGTTCTTTCAATGGCTTCCTTAATGTTTCCCTGTATTTCTTTCGAAACCTCGGGTATGAGAGCATCTATAGCAAAACTAGCAGTGATATCAATAGATACTTCGCCGCCTTCGTTGCTTACCTGGATCTTTGCTTCTTTAATGCTGCCAATATTTCTTATGCTTGAAAGTGCAATAGTCTTAATAGTATTAAAAGATATCCTTATTTCACCCATTTCTGTTTCCTTCGAAATATAATCATAGGAATTGGTGCTTGATGAAGTAATTTTAAAGATAAATCTCAAAGATAACAACAATAGAACCATTGATATGAGAGTCATACCATTGCTCTCAAAAATAAAACGGCGCAACATTTCACTATATTGGGAGGACAAAAATGGCAAAGGCATAAATATAAACAAGAAAGAGAAAATTGCAACGATCATAGATAAAACTAATAACAAAAGCCTGTCTAGTATATTCATATGTATCTCCTTTCATGGAAATATTTAAACTAACCCCCTGAATAATTCAGAGGGTTAGTTTTTAATGCTATTTTACTCTTAATGTTCCATCTTCTTCTTTGATTTCTCTTTCTATATTTACACCCTGTATATGAATATTTACTTCAACAACATTAAGCCCCGTCATAGTTTCAACAGCCTTTTTAACATTTTCCTGAACCTGCCATGCAATATCAGGTATCCTGACCCCATATTCAACTATAACATATAAATCTATAGCGGTTTCCTTCTCACCAACTTCAACTTTGATCCCTTTTGAAGGGCTTTTTTTCCCAAGCATTTCGGTTATACTATCGGCTATCCCGCCGCTCATTCCAACAATACCTTTTATCTCTTTAGCGGCTATTTCTGCAATTATCGCAACCACATCATCCGCAATCCTGACAGCCCCAAAATCATTTATATTGTTATCACTTTGCAAATTATGCACCCCCAGTTTATTCGCATTTTTTCCTAATATGTATTATAGCAGAATAATATTTAATTTACAAATATAACTAATCCTTCAGCATAATTTTAATATTGCTCGCCGGTATCTTCGTGTTTGTCATAACTATATCTTGTATTTTTGCCACACTTGCCGGAGTTAACTCTTTAGCTTCCACTACTACTGTAGCACTATCATCTGTCAAAAAAACCAAAGCATCCTTGAAGCCGCGAGCCAAAATCAAGTTTTCAATTATCATCTCTTTTTCCGTCAAAGCAACAATCTTTACAATTTCCTCTTGAGCAAGGGTCTTAAAAGTCGGCTCAGCTTTATCACTGTCTATAATATTCTGCCACATATCATATTCCTTTGTCCTGTTCTTATCTCTTTCAAGCTTGTATTCGGTGAAAAATGAAGAAACCTCTTGATCATCCTCTCCTTTGCTCTCTACTACTGTCACGCTGCCCTCCTTGTTATTGCCTGCAACTTCGGCAGCATCATTATAGGCAGGAAATTCGGATAAGTCATTTTCAACGATATCAAATCCCAATGGTTCATATTTTGTGCTCATGAACGCATTATATGCATATCCGATTACAAATAGCATTAAAACAAGGGAACAAATAGCAATTGTTTTTCTGCTCAGTTTAAATTTCATACATTATACCCCCTATTTATTTGTTTCAAGTACAGTTACTCTGTAAGCAGGAACATCAAGAACAGTTTGAACTGCTTCACTGATTTTTAGCTTAACTTTAGAATTCCTGGCACCTTCCGCTACTACGATTACCCCCTTGATTTCAGGATTTATTTCNNCTATAGGCTGAGAACTGCCTCCCTGTTGGTTTACCATTACTGTTTTATCATCAATGCTGGATTCGTTTATAACCCTTGTGCCTCCATTTGTATCTTTTTCATCCGTTATTTTATCTACGCGTGAATTATCTTTTTGTGTTACCAATTCTTTTCCGCTCTTATAGGTTATCATAACCGATACCTTGCCTGCCCCTGATATTTTACTGAGTATGGAAGAAAGCTGTTTTTCGATTTCTGAGCCATAGTTACCTTCCCTATTCATGTAATCAGTATTCATCTCCTTATCCTTGCTGTCAAAGCTCTCAAATTCAGAACCCTTGCTGTCTTTAGCCATATCATTATAGAAGTTTGCAACTATTACTAAAGCAACTCCCATGCAAAGCAAAATCACAATATTGGTGTATAGCTTTTTGTTATTGTCTATCATAAATTTTTCTTTAAGCCATTCAAGTATTTTCATATAAGAACCCCCTACTCTTTTTCGACGGCAAGTTTTACTTGTATTTTGTTTTTATCTATGCCAAGCATTTTGCTCAACATTTCGCATATCTCATCTGACGATGTCTTTTCATTCAAATTATATTCCTTCTCCTCCTTATAAATTACCTTTTCATCATTTCCTATCTTTACTTTTTTTATTTTTTCAATTTGGCTCATTTCTTCACCTGGACAGATTATAACTTGAACATCGTTCAGCAAGCCAAATTCACTGCTTTTCTTATCTTTATTTATATTTAATATCACTTCTATATTTTTTTTATCAATGGACTTTTTATATGAAACTGCTGTTATTATCTGCTCAATAAGCTTTGATTTATAAAGCTCCAAGGCTTTATCTTTCTGATATGTGCTCAGAACTTCTTTCTCATTTATGTGACTTTTATTGTCTAATTTTATGCTGGTTTCCAGATAGCTTTTTTCGAAATCAAACCTGATATTTTTTATGTTTATTAAGGGCTGTATGATGGCCAGCAGCACAAAAATTCCTATGATGACCCTTACATACTGCTTTATGCTCCCCTCCGGCAGGATTATATCAGTTATGATAACAAATATTGTAATTACAACGATGTTTATAACCCATGGCCTCAAAAGCTCAATCAATAACAATCACCTACCTCATCATGACAGTCATATTTCCTATTCCCATGATCACCGTTATTGAAATAAAAAATAATATGCCTACCGAAACTACACAGCATAGCATAATAAATATGGAAGTGCTGATGTCATTAATGCATTGTACCAATTCATTATCCACAATGGGTTGTATTAATGCACCTGAAACCTTATATATAGCAAAAATAGAGAAAATTTTTATCAATGGGAAAAGACATATCATTAATATTATAAAAAGCCCTGCAATGCTTATGCCGTTTTTAATTATCAGGGAACAGCTCATGACCGTGTCAAATGCTTCCGATAAAAAATCTCCAATAATAGGCACAAAGCTGTCAACCGCAAATTTTGCTGTCTTTGCAGCCAAACCATCCAATGATGATGCGGCTAATCCCTGCACCGAAATAATTCCTGTAAATATTGTGAGCATTATGCCCAGCATGCCTACAGCTACACCTCTTACTAATGATGCAAGCTTCGATATTTTTATCTTCTCTGAAATATTGCTTACAATGGACAGAACAGCAGAAAACATAACCATAGGTATCACTGTCATCTTTATAATGGTCGCAATTAAAGTTAAAGAAGTATAAACGATAGGTTGAAACAATGATGATGAAGTTATGCCTCCCACAGACAAAAGCAATGTTATCAATGTAGGCAATAAAGATTGCATGAAGCTCACCATCTTATCTATGGTGCTTATGCATAATTTGCTAACTATGCTGAAGCTGCCTATAGCAAGAATGATGATGAGCACGTAACACACGCTGTATGCTATCTTGCCGACAGATTCATCATTGAATCCGGCATGAAGATTTTGAAGGATTGCACAAAAAACGGACAATATCATTATCTTCCCGAGGAGATCAAGGTTCTGTGCCAACTCTCTCCATAAAAACAGCCATAGCTTGCTGAATATTGCTTTAAGACTTAAAGAACCTGAATCTATATATACAGATTTTATTATTTCTTTGATGCTTATTTCAGTAATCATACCTTCCGAATTGAGCACAATATCATCAGCAAATCTCTGTATTTCATCCACATTCAGTTGATTCAGCTGCTCATCCAGAAGGTTTTCCATTCCATCTGCATGTACGCTGCCTAAAGTTAAGAATATTAAAAGGCATATTAAAAATAATCTTCTTCTCATGTCTTATCACCTTCATGGCATAATCTTTATTATGATATCAAACAAGGCAGCATATATCGGTACTGCAATTGCCATGATTAAAACCTTCCCTGCGAATTCAATCTTTGAAGCAATGGAGCCTTCCCCCGAATCCCTGCATACCTGAGCACCGAACTCAGTAATGTAAGCTATTCCGATCACTTTTAATATTATTGAAAAATATAATATATCTACTTCTGCCTTAACCGCATAGCTTTTTAGCACCTCTAAAACCTGCGTAAACTTGCTCAGCATTGAAATGAATATGATCAAACCTGCTGCAATGCTTACTTGCATAGCCAGTTCAGGCCTGTATTCTTTCAAAACAATGGCTAAAATTGCAGCAACAATACCCAGGGCAACAATTTGCATTATATTCATACCATCACCTACAGCTGGAACATGGTTCTAACAGTATCAAAGAGGCGGCTGATAAGGCTTATCACCATCATTAAAACGACCACAATCCCTGTCAGAGTAGTCATCATTGCCATTTCTTCCCTGCCGGAACGGATAAGCACATTATTTAATACGGCAATCACTATTCCAATAGCTGCAATCTTGAAAATTAAATTTACATCCATTTGTAACCCTCCATTAAACCAATATAATCAGTATGGCCGCGCCCAATAAAAAGCCCATACTTTTATACATTTTCTCATTATTTCGTCTCTCATCCTCAGCTGCTTTTTCATGATGCTCCAATTGGGTATAAAAAAGCTTGAAAAGTTTTTTCTGATCATCAATGTCTGATTTTCCAATAACTCTGCCAAAGCTTTCTAAGAGCTCCTTATCCATTTTATTCATATATGAATTGGATAAACTGTCATGCATAGCNNTAAAAGGTTCTCAGAGACAGCAAGAAAAAAATTATTCCAGGGTGCGTCGCTTTTGCATCCTACATTATAGCAAGCATAAGGAATAGGAGTAGCACCATATACGATTTCTGTTTCAAGCATTTGCATAGAAAACCTTAGCTTTCTTAACTCTTTGGGCCTTATGCTATACTTCCTCGACATAATAATTCCCAATAAACCGCTTGAAAGGATTATCAGCAAGGAACCTATTATTTTTATCATTGACTGCCTACCCCCTGCTTAGTATTTAAATAAAGCACTCTTCCCTCCCTGTCATAAATTTTTTCAATAGTTCCTACTCCTTGGCTTCTCCCTAAAATTACTATCCTTTCAAAGAAGTTGCAGTGTATTTTTTGCAGTTCTATCTTTTTCTCAAGGTCGTCTATGCCATTTCCATGCATTGTAGCAATAATCTTTACCCCTGCATTAGCACCTTCCAAAAGAGCATCAGCATCCTCTTTTTTGCCGATTTCATCCGTTGCAATAATATCAGGCGACATTGATCTTATCATCATGATTATGCCTTGGGATTTGGGGCAAGCATCTAAAACATCCGTTCTGATCCCTACATCATTTCGCGGCTCTCCCATAAAGCATGCCGCAATCTCCGATCTTTCATCTATCAAACCGACCTTGAAGCCGGTCACATTTATTGAATTAATACCATTGCTCAGCTGCCTGATTATATCCCTTAGCAAAGTAGTTTTCCCGCATTGGGGAGGCGACATGATCAAGGTGTTATATATGCTTGACGGAGAAGCAACAATATGAGGTATCACCTCATTCCCTGCCCCCAGGATTTCCTTAGCTATCCTATAATTAATAAAGGAAATGTCCTTGATAGTTTTAACATTTCCATTCTCTATAACTACCCTGCCGGAAATTCCTATCCTATGGCCGCCTGGAATTGTAATATAACCGTTTTTTAATTCCTCACCAAAAGAATAGACAGAAAAGCCTTGAATAATCTCTGATGCCTTTTTAACATCCTCCATTGTCACTACATAGGCTCTGCCGGCTTCATTTGTTAACTCCCCATAGCTATCCATAAATCGACTCCAATAGCCTCCCGATACTATCAGAGGTTTATTTAATCTCAATCTTATTTCCTCTGCATACGCCATTTGCTCAGATGTGCATTCTTTTATCATCTGTTGTATCTTAGGAGGCAGAAAGTTCATAACTTCATCCATCGGTCTTTTATGCTGCAAGTTTGTCCTCTCCTCAAATTATTATTTGATTTGTACTAATAATATGACAGGTATTCTTAAAAAATTACGCTTTAAAGATAAAAAAACTTCCGAGAAAACAATTCTCGGAAGTTTTAAATATTATATATTATTCATCACAACAGCAATCGTGATGGCAGCAATCCACATCTATTTCAATGGGTTCATGGCAATTTGGGCAAAAAACTTCTTCTCCCTTATCTAGAACTTCTTCATCCAAATATACATATTCATTGCAATGAGGGCATTCAACTTCAATGAAGCCATAGTCATCATCGTCATAATCATCTTCGTCTTCATCAAAAAGCTCATCTTCAACATTGGATAGATCTTCATCTATAGCTTCTACATATTCATCCAATTCTTCCTGGGATTCATTCAATTCATTTATAGCATCGGCAAAATCACTGAGTACATCAATGATGTTTGTGATTACTTTTCCTTCCTTAGTGCTGTTTTCGATGCCTAAACCTTCAACTAAACCTCTGAGGTAAGCAACTCTTTCATATAGGTATTCCATCGAGTTCATCTCCTTCTTTTCTTTTTTTTATAAGCAAAAGGAAAGTCTAATTTTTGTTAAATATAAGCTTTCCGTTATGGTTTTCTTCAAACGATTCTCAATGCTTTAATAGGACCCTATCTTATTATTCCACTAAAGCCTTTCCATATACTCCCCTGTTCTTGTATCTACCCTTACCCTATCCCCCGTATTAATAAACAAAGGAACATTTACTACAATACCAGTTTCTAATGTGGCAGGCTTGGTAGCTCCCGTTGCGGTATCGCCTTTGAATCCGGGTTCGGTGTGTGTGACCTCCAGCTCTACAAAATTCTCTGCTTCAACTGAGAAAGCCTCTCCTTTGTAGAATTTTATAATGGCAATATCATTGGGTTTTATATACATTATTGCATCCTCAACCTGCTCTTTATTCAATGGCATTTGTTCATAGGTTTCATTATCCATGAAATAGTATAAACCGCCATCTTCATATAGATATTGCATTTCTTTTCTCTCAATATGAGCTTTAGGATATTTATCTGTTGGGTTAAAAGATTTTTCTACAACTCCGCCATTCATAATATTTTTGATTTTTGTCCTGACGAATGCTGCTCCTTTGCCTGGCTTCACATGTTGAAAATCAATAACCATATATACCTGGCCATCCATTTCAAAAGTCAAACCTTTCCTAAATTCACTTGCTGATACCATAAAATGTATCCCTCCTAATTAACCATATAAATATATTATTACCTCTAAGGGCTTAAAAATTACAACTCTATAAGCTCTTTAGGCGACATGCTGTAAACAACGGGGCCATCTTCTCCTACTACAACCAGATCCTCAATGCGGACTCCTCCGAATCCGGGAATGTATATGCCCGGTTCGTCTGTAACCACCATGTTTTTCTCAAGAACTCTATTGCCTGATATCGATAACCTTGGCTCTTCATGCACAGCCAGACCTACACCATGGCCCAGGCCATGTCCGAAATTGTCTCCATAACCTGCATCGCAGATTATATCTCTGGCAATCTTGTCAACATCCTTGCCCAATACCCCGGCTTTTATATGCAGCAAGGCTTCCATCTGCGCTTTCAACACTATATCATAGATCTGTTTTTGTTCATCATTGGCTTTACCAACCACAATAGTCCTTGTCATATCTGAACAATATCCATTATATACACATCCGAAGTCTAAGGTCAATAAGTCTCCATTATTTATTTCTTTATCTGAAGCAACTCCATGAGGCATAGAAGATCTAAGTCCCGATGCAACTATAGATTCAAAGGAATTACCGGAAGCTCCGCTTTTCTTCATGAAATACTCTAGCTCCAAAGCTACTTCATTTTCAGTAATGCCCGGCTTTATAAAGCTTAAAATATGTGTGAAAGCAGAGTCGGCAATCTCAGCAGCTTTTTTTATATTGCTCAATTCCTCTTCGTCTTTTATGATGCGTATTTCTCCGTCAGCTTCCTTAAGAGGTACCATTTCTACTCCGCTAAGCTTATCTCTCAACTGCTCATAAAAAGCAACAGTCATATAAGCATCTTCATATGCCAGTCTGCTTATACCATATTTTTTTATCGTATCAGCTATATACTCAGATACAGGACTTTCATTTTTAATTACTTCAAAGCCTTTGCACTGGTGATTTGCCTGCTCGGTATACCTGAAATCCGTGACGAAGCCCGCGTTTTTGTCACTGATGATCGCATAGCCGGTAGAGCCGGTAAAACCGCTTAGGTATCTTCTATTCTCAGGTGAATATGCGATAATACCATCTGCATTGATAGATTTCAAAATTTCTCTGATTCGATTTATTCTCTTTAACAAGTCTATTACCCCCTCAAAAACTCTCTTTTAATATTATCATAATTTTTCCTATTAGAACAGAAAATATTTATATGATAATTTGCTATAATTCATTATCCTGATGCCTATTATTATTGCCGACAATCAATGCGGCTTTGACTATTTCAGTTTGAACATCTACCTCGAACTGAAACTCCAATTCCTTCAGCTTCGAATATAGGCCGCCTCTTTCCGTAACTATATAGCGCGGCGGCAGATGATTCAAGGCAATAGCCATCATGTCCATCTTGCATTTTTCACACTTGCAAATATTCATTGGACTGATAACAGCATCAATCTTCGAACTTACTGCTTCCTCCATATAATTCTTCAAATAAAACATAATTATCCTCCTCATTTATTTATATCCGTTATAAACTTGATTTTTCAATATAATCCTTCCTGTCCCAGGCACGACAGTTACCTCGCAATACTTTTTATCCTTATTATTCACCAATGTAGCAGTTCCTCCGCTAGTTGAAGGCCCCCCATTGAAGGAAAAAGCTATTTGACCGTCTTTAAAATTCTGATATAATGAAAAGTCACTTTCAAGCGTTACTTCCTTTACAACTTTAGTGCCTTGGAGCAAATGATATTTCTTTCTTTGAAAGAGAATCCGCAGATTTTGTCCTTCGGTCATTTTCATATATCTTACATATCTTATATCATCTCTTAAGGTCTTTGAAGCAGCAAGTAACCTGTATGTACCGGTATCCAACCTGGGTAAGACAATAGACAAAACTAAGGATAAGATACCTATTACAACAACCAATTCAACTATTGTGAGTCCCTTTTTATCTTGAAGCTGGACCAATATCAGACCCTCCCGCCGACATTTCTNNAAAGGATGAAGCATATCCATCCAATAAGAAATTAATCCTCAAAAATATGCCGTCTGCTTCATTGAAATTTTTGTCTGCGGGTATAGGCTCAGCCTCCATGCTTTCAATATAGTTGCCGACCTCATCCGATGCCCCACCCATCACTCCAACACCATATTTAAGATTAAAATGATTACACTCCGGATCCTTGCTTAATAAAAAAATGTATCCATTATCCTGCCTATGGGGATAATCCCTCCCTACCGGTAAATTCTTGAATATGATCTTTTTTAAACACACCCTGTCCTTTGTATTGTGTTTTTGAAATCCTTTCATATCCTCTAAATAAATAACACCGGTTGACCCAATTATCTTCTCTTCCATAAAGCTGAATATAAATTGAGCCTGCTGCTGAAGTTCAACATCTTTATCTATATTGTTTATAGTACGCATATTTGAAGAAGTAACGGAAAAAATCAGTATGATTATCATTCCAAACAAAGGCAAGGAAATAAGAAGTTCCATTATTGTAAAACCTTTGTTTCTCATATTATAGTTCTACCTTTCCAATTTCCATTCAATAATGCAAATTAAATCTTCTGGACTTATCTCACCAGGTGAAACATCATATCCAGGTATCATTATTCGGCAAATAAGCTTCAGTTTTTTCTCGATTTTGCCATCAGTGCAGCATGATACCACTTCCAGCTGCATACAGTCGCTTTTATTAAAAAGCTCAGCATCTATTTCCATATTGCTTTCTTTATATATTAAATAATTGCTCTTATCTTTCAATGATTTGACCAAGCTATTATCTGATCCTAATTCTTCGCAATTTCCCGTTATAAAATTTAAATATGCATCTCTGAAATTTTCCTTATCACAGGCATATTCCAATGCAGACTCAACAAAAGTGAATGCAATGATATATGCCTCATCCAAAACCCCTTCTGCAGAGTAAAAGGTTCTCTTTACTCTGCTATTCAGTCTTTTCATCTTGTAATTCATTATAGATGTAGATAATAATGCCGTGCCGGCAGCTATGACTACGGAACTCATAAGCAAAACTAATGCCATTATTGCCCCTTTATTATTCTGCTTAGACAATTCACAACTCCACCTCTACTGTACCATTATTTTTAATCCTTCTATGATTTCAAGAATCTCTTCATTTCTCGAGACTTTGATTATCACCTTGTACACTCTGCCATTATATTCTTCAACAGCCTGAATTTCCTCTGATATTTTGTATTCATTGCAGTCATAACTCTTTAACCCGGTCTCTACGGTTTTTGAGGCTTTTATTTCTTCAAAGCGCTTCTGAGCTAAGGCTGTAGCCTGATATTGATACTTTGCACTCTGGGAGACCTTTAATGTTGTAAGCATTAGAGAGGAAACGGCGGTGAATAAAATAGCAAATACAGCCAGAGAAAATATTATTTCAATAATGGTAAAACCTAAATTAAGCCTTGTCTTCATGCTCATATTACACACCATTTACAGTATTTTCTGCAATTCTCTTAATATATTCACTACAAGTTGCATAATTCCTCTATTTTTTCATGAAATTTGAAAAAAATTATATGGGTTATGGCAAAAAAAATATAAGGGATGCCGCATATGCCATAATATCTCTTACATGCGGCATCCCTGCTTTAAATTATTATTCTGTCATATAATAAAGCATATAGAGAGCCTCTGCCCTGGTTATATGATCATCCATAGAGCCGTAACTCGCAGATCGCTTATCCTTGTTCTTCATGATTTTTTCTGCCACTTTAGCCCAGGAAAAATTTTTATCCTCCATTGCCAATTTCATCATGGCTTCTGCTTCCTTGTAGCTCACTTGACTGTTTATTTTAATGGTATTATCCTGGCTTATTTTAAGATAACCCTTATTTAAACAATAAGACACCAATTCCTTATATGGTTCGACTTCCTTATGGTCAGCCACTTTTTGCAGTGCTTCAACATCTTCCTCAGCAGATTTAATATTCCATTTAAAAACCTTACTCATGCAAGAGAGCAGCTGGGCCCTTNNATGTTATCTTCAAATGCTCCTGCAGTTCCACGCCTCAGATAGGTCACAATCTCATCCTTAGCCCAATGTCCTCTCAGATCGTCAGGGTTCCATGCTTCAGCATCTATAAATACAGCATAGGTTCCGCTGCTGTTAGCCATGGATTCAGGGTTTATGAAAGTAGTAATGCTATTGGCGTCAATCTTGCTTGGCATGTAATACCAATTGTCATTTAAATATTTATATATACCGCCGCTTTGAGGACCGTAATATTCAAAGCTCAACTTTATAAGCTTATCACGGTTCAGACCGTCATAGGGGCTTGCCACTCTGATGTTATAAAGCTCTGATGACTTAATATATCTATCCTTAGAAGGCATTTTTATATTTATATTTGTTCCCGTGAACCTATCTATGGAAACTGCAACATCATTATAAAATATGCCCTTGTCAATACTAAGGGACATCTTATTATCTCCGGATGATACTTGGGCACCGTTTATAGATACTACCTGCGTTTCTGCCTTGCTCATAAAATTTTCAAAGTTTGAACTCTGATATATAACCATATATCCATTTTTAGTTCCTTCTCTGAAACCGCTTATAAATCCTTCTCTATACTTCTCGTCTTCATTAAACAGTTTATATTCATTGATTATATTATTATCGCTGAAATTATGCCTGTTCTCATCATTGCTTCTGCCCATAAGCAGGTCAATCCTGGCCAGGCTCTCGCCTTTTACAATCCCAATACCCTTTCCATGAGCATAACCCTTCTCAAAAGCAAGCAAATTATAATTCACATTGGCAGTTNNCATACTTGATTCTATAGCCTTCCTTGAAGGCAGATAAGAAAGCCTTAGAATAATCATCCAGATCATTATCCAATAAGAAAACTGATTTAAGCTCATCATCAGATGGCAAATCTCTATCCCATTGATTGATGCTGCTTCTATAGTAATCTAATCTGCCCCAATTAGCACCCAGTATTTCTCCAAATTTGGTCCCATCCGCTGCACCTCTTTCTATAGCAGCTTTAAAAGGCTCGTATTTGGCTTTTCTATAGGCAGTTTCGTAGCCTTCTTGAAACTTAGCTTTAAAATTGGTGACAAAACTATTCTTATAGGCATTAGGCTCGTTAGTAAGCTGGAACATTTCTATCAATTTTGTCGTGCTTGGAACTGCATTTGTCCACTTATTGCTTTTGCCTGCATAATAATCATTATAGCCGCTGACTTGCCCCATTTGATAACCAAGAGCTTCATCGTAATTTGTAGGCTTAGCCTCAACTTTTGGGTTATCATAAGTTGTATTGTAGCCTTCTCTAAAGCCATCCTTAAAGCCTCTTATAAAATATGTTTTATAGGTTGAAGTTTCTTTATCCAAATCATAATTTGATATGATGTCCGCATCCTTGGGCATAGCTTTNNCTTTATAATAATTTTTTGACTTCACATCCTCCAGATCGCTGTAAGCAGCGTCTATGCCCTCCCACAATCCATTGCTGTAGCCGGCCTTATAAGCTTCATTATCATTGGCTGCAGCAAACACAGCTAGTGAAGGGAAAAGCATGAGGATGTAGAATAAACAAGTTATCATAGAAATTAATCTGATATTTCTTTTCAAAATCATCACCCCTTCCCTTTATTTTTGTATTACTAATACCTTTCCAGCCTCAAGTATTGAATTCTCAGCCAGTCCGTTATCCTTAGCCAATCTCTTATATTGAGTTTTGGATCCATAAAAGCTTTCGCTTATGCTAGTCAAAGTATCTCCCGGCTTTACTACATAAAAAACATAGCTGGGCATTCCTTCTTTTTCACTATCCTCCGACGGATAACTGGCCTCGATTCTGTCAAACAATAAAACTCCATAGTCATCTCTGTTTGATCCTAATTCTATATATACTCTATCCAGCTTTAAAGGATATACATTTATATCCTGTGGAGGAGAAGCAGAAATATACTTCCAGCCTGTCCAATTCACTCCTTTTTCCAACTCCACATCAATCTTCCTGCCATCCATGTCCT
>DPSW01000486.1:0-4055 GCA_003527145.1 Clostridiaceae bacterium
GTGTCAAATTTTTCACATATGGATTTATAAGTATTCCTTTAAATCATACTGCTTGAGCTTATAGTAAAGGCTTCCCCTTTCTATATTCAGCATTACTGCTGCTTTTGCTTTATTGCCGCCGGTCATCTCCATCACTTCTTTTATACTCCTCTTTTCTACATCGGCTATGACCTTTTTCAAATCATAATTCATGCCTATGCCCTGCCTGGAATCCCTGCTATCTNNTGCTATCTTTTATAAGAGTTTTGTTAAAAACTTCATCAGGAAGCATATCCTTTTTTATCTTCCCGTCCGGAGATAGGATTATAAGCCTTTCCACCATGTTCCTGAGCTCTCTTATATTGCCCTTCCATTCATAATCGGTGAGTATTTTCATCACTTCAGGGTCAATCTCTATTTCATGTATTTCATTATATTCTCCGAACTCCGAAAAAAAGCTTCTTATAAGCTCCGGCAAGTCCTCTTTTCTCTCCCTCAGCGGCGGAAGCGGTATAGAAACCACGCATAATCTGTAATAGAGGTCTTCTCTAAATGTCTCCTCCAGCATCATCTTCTTTAAATCCTTATTGGTAGCTGCGAGTATTCTTACATCAACATTTATGGATTTGTCACCGCCTACCCTGGTGATCACACCATCTTGCAAAACACGCAAGAGCTTGGCTTGCATCTCAATGGGCATATCCCCTATTTCATCTAAAAAAAGGGTGCCTTCATTGGCCAGCTCAAACTTCCCCATCTTGCCCTTTTTTAGTGCTCCTGTAAAAGCTCCTCCTTCATAGCCGAAGAGTTCACTTTCAAACAAATTATATGGTATAGCACTGCAGTTTATAGGTACAAAATGCCCCTGTCTTCCGCTTTCCTGATGTATAGCCCTTGCAAATACCTCTTTACCGGTACCGCTCTCTCCCGTGATAAGTACACTGGCATTGGATTTTGCCACCTGCTTTGCCAGTGTGATGGAATTGACTATGGCCTTGCTTTTTCCGATGATATTCCCAAAAGTATATTTTGCTTCTGTAATGTTTTTCATCTGCTCTTCCAGGAATTTAACCTTTGATCTTTCACTTTCAAGCTGCATCGATAAATTATTTATCTCTGTAATGTCTCTGTCGGTGGAAACCGCTCCTACCATCTTGCCCTCATACACCAAAGGCACCGCGCTTATTGCCACATAGGAGCCTTCCTTGGGCCTATGGGTATGATTTTTAAAAGGTTTCTTCTCTTCTATCACTTTGGCTATCAAGGCATTAGGGAAAACTTCCTTTATATTTTTGCCGATAATTTCGCTGCTGTTTATGCCGTAGAGCTTTTCTGAGCTTTGATTCCATAAGCTGACTACCCCTTCATTGTTTACAACACATACTGCTTCGTGGAGATTCTCCAGGATAGTACTGAGCTGCAGCACTATATCTTCTACTGCAACATAAAAAGTGTCAAGAAGATCCTTTGATGTTACAATACCTATTACCTCATCTCCGTCTGTCACAGGCAATCTGCCTATTCCTTTGCTGACCATGACATCCCTTGCACATTTTACCTTCTCTGATTGTAAAATGGTGCAAACTTCTGTGCTCATATAGTCTTTAACCGGCTGTGTGAAATCAATTTTCCCTTTTTTGAGCCTACATATATCAGTCTTAGTGAGCATACCTTCAATATATTCCTTGTCTGCGTCTTTTTTTACCACAATAACTTCATCTCTTGCATTTGAAAGCATCATTTCAACAGCATGGTTTATGGATATATCAGAGTTTGTTTTTATCACATTTCTATCCATTATTTCAGATACGCGCATAAATATTGATTGATTATAAAACATACAAATCACCACCAGAATATATTAACAAGTAAATTTAAATGTATTTTTATTGTAATTATGCAAGCCAAATCCTTTATTTTTCGATGCAGATATCTGCCATCAATACACCTTTTGTATTTTTGGATGCATCCTTGTAAGGTATTGAAATTGCTATACAGTAGTTAAATGAAACATTTGATATATATGGTTCTGAATAATATTCTTTTCCTGAAATAGACTCTTTAAAATAGGGACGATGTGAGTAATTATTATTGCCGGTTATAGGGACGCTGGCTGATACCATGTCTCCGCCTGAATTGATTATCCCTATGTACTCAAGCTGTTTATATTTTAAGCTCATATCTTTAAGGACTTGCGAAGCTTTGTCAATGGAAATCCCTTTTGAATTTATATATGTATTTATATCCTTTAAAATTCCAAAGCCTTCATTTATTAGTTTCTTCTCTTTATCTCCTATTTTTACTTTATTGATAAATGATTTTAAATAGCTGTCTGCTTCAATAGTCATATTGTTCAAATTATTGGCCATCTCGAACATTTCCTGCACTGAAGCCGACTGCTCCTCTGCTGATGCTGATACTTCCTCGGCTCCTGCAGCAGTTTCCTGAATATTCATATTTATCTTCTCCATCATGGTATCGACATCTTCAGCCATCTTATTGGATTCATCAGCCAAGCCGATTATCTGAACAACGGCATCATATGTAGCCTTTGCCGCTTCAATGATCTGCCCTAATGACTCCTTAGTCTTATCAGCATGCAAAATATCCTGTGAAATCTGTTCAGCCCCACTTCTTGTTTCTTTTGTTATCACATTTATCTTGCCGATTATGGTTTCAATAAGCTTCCTTATCTCATCCGCAGAGTTTGCCGATTGTTCTGCCAGCTTTCTTACCTCATCGGCTACCACAGCAAATCCTTTACCGCTTTCGCCGGCTCTTGCCGCCTCGATTGCAGCATTTAATGCGAGCATATTTGTTCTTTCACTTATTTCTGTCACTGCAGCAGTTATGCTGTTTATCTTTACGGCTTCTTCTCCCAGCTCTTGAATATCATCTGCTGTTTTGATACTTCCGGTGGCAGTGCTCTTCATTATTTCCACCAATAAATTGATTGACTTATTGTTTTCTTCTACACAACCCATCATTCCGCCTGCAATATTTTGCGTTTTCTTTGCATATTGCACTATTTTATCAGAGTTATCAGCCATATTTTTTGTGCTTATTTTTGCTGATGCTGTCTTCTCCGATTGCTCGCAGCTGCCTTCCGCAATATGTGTTATGGTTTGGGCTATTGATTGAGATGCGACTTCGTTTTGTTCAAGGCTTTTGCTCAGATTGACAGACATATCCTTGATCTTTTGTGTGATGGCAGCAATCTCGCATACAACTTTTTTCGTGTTGTTTGTGATCTTATTTATATTATCTCCTATACCCTCTATAATCCAGATATCTTTTGCCCTGTTTGTAAGCTGCCCGTCTGCAATATCCANNGCAAAGAACACAAAGGCCAAAAGCAATGTCACAGCCATTAAGCCTGCTGTCACTAATATTAAGGGCCTCTGATTTGCCGAATTGAATTGGGTTATAAAGCTGTCCAATTCCTGAGATGATGTAATGTATTGCGGTGAGACCTTATGTAATACAGAATCGACGGTATTTTGCACAGCAAAATATACTCCGCTAAAAAGCAAAATAAGTATAAGACAAACAACTATCAATATCTTTGCCTTCACGCTAAACATCTCCTATCTCATATTTATTATTTTATTCCTAAAACGTCTTTTACCGTATACAACCCCGGCTCCTTGCAATACAAAAATGCTGCTGCCTCACAGGCTCCCTGGGCAAAGCATTCCCAGTTATAAGCATGATGTGTTATTTCAAGCCTTTCTCCCATAAGTCCGAACATAACCGTATGGCTGCTGGATATATCTCCGGCTCTTACAGAATGATATCCTATGCTCCCTTGTGCCCTCTCTTCCCTTCCTTCTCTCCCGAAAACAGCAATATCTTTGAGCTTTCTTCCAAGGGCTTCTGCAATTACTTCTCCCATTTCCAAAGATGTGCCGCTTGGAGCATCCTTTTTATGCTTATCATGCATTTCAATTATCTCGATATCGGATACATTTCCTATTGTCTTTGCAGTTAATTCCAGCAGCTTATACATAAGATTAACCACTCTGGACGTATTTGCAGCATATACAACCGGTATGTGCTTTGATATCTCTTTTATT
>DPSW01000486.1:4128-4259 GCA_003527145.1 Clostridiaceae bacterium
CAATGATCACATCGCATTGGTCTATAACCGAATCTATATCATCTGATACAAAAGCATTTAATGTTTCCCCCATGCCAATGGCCATGCCTACATCTTGTCCAATATAATTCCTCCCTTTAGGCGCTACCCCC
>DPSW01000486.1:4320-8556 GCA_003527145.1 Clostridiaceae bacterium
TTTAGCTTACCAATTTACAGTATATATATAAATATTATTTTAATCAATGTATTAATATATTGAATATTCCTAAAATAGTCGAAAAAGAGCCGTTTATGGAGATAATTGTTAAAATATATAAACCAGCATCAAAATCCTGATGCTGGTTTTTTCTATACATTCAAGGCTGTATTAAAATATTGTATTTGATGCCCCCAATAAGATCACAAAGCAGTCTATTACTTTTTCATCAAACTGGGTGCCTTTAGCCCGGAGCATCTCCTCAATGGCCTGCTCCTTTGTAAGAGGCGTCTTTCTATAAGGCCTGGAGCTGGTCATTGCGTCATAGGCATCTGCGACGGAAATAATTTTTGACAAAAGTGCGATGCTGTCACCTTTCAATCCTTGAGGGTAACCCTTCCCATCAATCCTTTCGTGATGCTGCAGCAGTATCTTTCTGCTTTCGTTGAGAAAGGCTACATCCGACAATATATCATGTCCTATTTGAGGATGCTGCTTAACCATCTCATATTCATCCTGAGTAAGCCTGCCTTCTTTATTCAGCAAATCCGAAGAAATTCCTATCTTTCCGATATCATGCAGAATGCTGGCAAATTCCAGCTTGCTCAACTCTTCGGAGCTTATCCCCATACTCCTGGCAATGGTCATAGATATGCTTGATACTCTATCGCAATGGCCCCTGGTATATTTATCACTGGCTTCAATAGCATTGGCCAGAGCCTGTACGGTAGACAGATAGTTTTTCCTTATCTCTTCGTTCATCTTGATCAGCTCTTCTACATTCAAGTTCCGCTCATTGATGAGCTCCCTAAGTGCGTCTACCATATTGTTAAATTGATTGCCCAAGACTTTGAATTCGTCATTTGACTTTATATCGGCATGCTCGCTTAATTTTCCCTGTGAAATATTATGTATTACATTCATTATGTTATCCAGCGGCCTGGTGATAATCCGCGAAAGAAGCATGCCGATCATAAAGGTAACCAAAACGCTTACTACAGCTACTTGTATCACCCTGTCTTTAATAGGTGCCAATAGCTTAGCCATATCCAGGGACATAATGCCTATCAGCTTCCACCCTGTCTCAGGCACCGTCAAATAGCTAACTATTCTTTGTTTCCCTTCATAATTCATGATTCTTATACCTTCGCTGGAAGTAAGCTGTGCTGCCAGGCTTTCGTCCTGACTGATATTGGTCATTAGCATCTGCTTATCCGGGTGAGAAAATATCTCCCCTTTGCTGTTGATGAGCATGAGATACCCTTCATCACCATATTTGACATCATTGATAATATTGGAAAATCTGGAGAGCTTTATATCCATTCCGACTACGCCTACTAAATGCCCTTCCTTTTCTACTGCTCTCGCTACCGTGACTACGATTCCGCCTACTTCTCCCGCATCCAGGTAGGGATCAGACCACACAGCCTTTCCTCTGTTTTTTACGGCTTCTTTATACCAATCCCTTGTGTGGCAATCATAATCTTCAGGCATAGTGGTATCAAGGGGTGTTATAAAAAGTGAGCCATCTTCCTCTGAGCCCAAATAAATCCATGCAATGTAGGGACTTCCTTTAATATAACCCATCCATTGATCTGAAACATTCTGAAAGTGGCTTGGTATGGATCTTACCATTTTAGGCTGGCCGGGCTTGCTCTCGTAGTTTTTTATTGCTTCATCATATGCCCAGAAATTTACCACATGCTCCATATCCGCCATAAACTTTCTTAAAAAATAATCGTTTGCATTTTCCAGAGACTTAAAACTGACTTGTTTTACTTCGTTTTGGACTATAGCTTTTGCGTTATTGAAAGCTAATATTCCAATGGATGTGATGGATATTACTATGACAACGAGCATTATCAAAATAATTTTGTCCCGGATGCCTATTTTCATCAAAGTATCTCCTTTTTCCACAAGATGCAGCAAGCAGTATTTGTTTTACAATTCATAATATATCAAATTTTTAGGAAAAAGGCAAATATATGAAGAACTTCTATAGACAGTAATAATATAAAAAAGAGGAAGCCGTTCCGCTTCCCCCTCTGTATGGTCAACTTCCATGATTATCATATCATAGCTTTCCTTATTCGCTTAAAAAAAAGTTGCATAAGAAGTTTACAGCAGTATACAATGTTTCTTCTTTCGGCAGGAATCTGTCACTATGAAGCGGATGCTCACAGTCACAGCCCAGGAAAAAATATAAAGAAGGAACTATTGAACAATAGAAGGAAAAGTCTTCACCGATCAAACTGGGTCTAATATCCGTATGCACGTTTTCTTTACCCAGAAAACCTTCAGCAAATCTTATGAAGACCTCACTTAATCTCCTGTCATTTCTCACAACTGCGTAGCCATTGTTAATATTTACAATAGACTTCCCGCAATATGAGCCGGCTATCCCTGCTGCAAGCTCGTTGATCCTGCGATGTATAAATGATCGGGCATCCTCTGAAATGGTTCTTATAGTACCTTCAATTTCTACTTTATCGCATATGACATTGTACCTGCCGGTAGATTTAATCGAACCTATTGAGATAAGAGAAGTATCAAAAGGATCAATTTCCCTCCTTAGTTTGTGCTCAATAGCATTTATAATATCAACAGATATTGAAATAGCATCAACCCCGCCATGGGGCTCGGCCGCATGCGATTTCTTACCTATGACTTCTATAGAGAGTTTATCGGACGAACCCATTATAACCCCTAGTTTTACTGCAATTTCACCGACTTTGTATTTGGGCCAGACATGTAATCCATACATTTGAGAGACGTTATATTCCTCCAATATGCCTTGCTCAGCAACGAGCTTCGCTCCTCCCTCAGGATTGCATTCTTCTGCCGGCTGAAAAATGACCACTATATTATGCTTCAAATATTCTTTCAAAGAATTAAGCACCACGGCTGTGCCGGCAGCTATAGCTGCATGCATATCATGCCCGCAGGCATGCATCACGCCTTCGTTCACAGACTGAAAAGGTACACATGTTTTCTCTGTTATAGGTAAAGCATCGATGTCCGCCCTGAAGCATATGGTTTTTTCTTTTTTGCAATCTATATGTGCAAATCCGCCTGTAAGATTATCAAAATTTATAAACTCAACGCCGTTGCTGACAAGAAAGTTTTTGATCAAACTGGTTGTGTTATATTCCGCATATCCTAATTCAGGGTTTGCATGTATGCTTTGCCTCAATCCCTTTAACTCTCCTGATATTCCGTTTAAGCTATGCTGAATTAAATCTGTTATATTATTCATTGCAGCTCCTTCAATCTATTTAAAAATATCATCATCGACTTCAATACCTAGCCCGGGTTCTTCAGGCACCAATACGCATCCGTCAATTATCTGGAATTTATTTCTTATTATATCATATTGATGTAAGGGTCCGCCAAGCAGCAGATCATTAGGTACAGAAACGATATTCGTGCTTGCAACAAAGTGTATGCTGGCAGCCGATCCTATGCCCACTTCCAGGTTGCTCCCTGCAGTAGCTGTCAACCCTGCTGCTTCCAAGCACTGAGCTATTTTTTTAGCAATTGTAAGCCCGCCCACTTTACCTACCTTAACATTGACAATATCACAGGCCTTCTCTCTGATTATATTGTTTACAGAGTGATAATCAGAAACAGATTCATCCGCCATTATAGGCGTCTGAAGTTTTTGCCTTAGCATTCTCATACCTTCTATGTCCCATCTGCGTACAGGCTGTTCTATGCTTTCAAGGCCAAATTTTTCTATCTCTCTGAATGTGAGCAAGGCAGTTTTATAATCATATCCTTGGTTTGCGTCCAATCTTAAAGCTACATTCCCGCCTAATTCCCTTCTTATTTTTTCAATCAATTTATAATCGGTTTCAGGTGAGTTGCCTACCTTTATTTTTAAAACTTTATAGCCTTCAGACAACTTCTCTCTAGCCTCTTCAATTGATGAGTCCAGATCCTGCATCCCTATAACCCAGCTTAACTCTGCCTTTTCCCTGTACTTTCCTCCTAACAGCTTGTACACAGGCATATCCAGTGCTTTTCCCATGGCATCATACAAGGCTATATCTATAGTTGACTTAGCTGCATAGTTTCCATAAATAGCGAAGTTCATCTTTTCATGTATTGTATCAACATCAAAAATGTTCTGACCTATCAACACAGACTTTAAATACTTATCAACTACCAGCTCTATGGTATAACCCGTCTCCCCCATAAATGCGGGAGACGGTGCAGCTTCCCCATAACCCACTA